>NZ_CP018866.1:315000-607500 GCF_002250055.1 Sutcliffiella cohnii | reverse complement strand
TCCATACAGTCAGTTCTGGATGAAAACCATTTTCAATAACTGATAATCTTGCAAGGTGGTGGAGAGAATGAACGATATGATTGAATGCGTCCAAATGATGATTTGATTCAAAGAAATCTTTTCCTTCCATATACCTTCTAATTAGCTTAGCAAATTCTATACCTATTTTTACTTTTCTATCTTCTAACGGGTAATCATCCAATTTGTTTCTCAAAGTTATAATGTATTCATTTCGATCGAATAATATTTTACCATTCATAATCCAATCGATCACTCTTCGGTTCGTTCCTAATTGAATCCAATCTTTGAGTTGTTCTTCACTCACAATATAGAGTGCAGCTTTTTGCTCACCAATATCATAATGCTTTATATATAACGGGGTTTCTAATTCTTTCACAATCATTAATAGTATTGCATCGAATCTGTCTGTATTCGGACTATTACGGTTCCTTTTTTCGATTAATAGTGTTCCTAGCGTATTCGATTGACTTGCACGTTCTTGATATATTGGACGAAGTAGGTCCTCCATAACATCACTCCATTTATTCACTTGTTTTTCATAGCTTATAATTTTAATTTTAGTTTCTTCTTTATAAACACATACTTTTAACTGAAACTTACTTACACAAAAATATTCGACATAATTCTCTTTTATCCTCTTAATTCTTTTGAAAAACTTAATTAGTAGGGATAGTTTCTCAGGTAGTGTATAGAATTTGGCATTGTTTTAAAAATCTCATTTTATTGCCATAACTAACTGCTATAATTTATGATATGATTGTTCACTAGGAGGTATTATTTATGGCTCGTAAATATTCCAGTAAAATAAATAAGATTCGTACCTTTGCTCTTTCGTTAATCTTTATCGGATTTTTCATTATGTATTTAGGTATTTTCTTCCGTGAAAATATGATTGTAATGACTATATTCATGCTTTTAGGGTTAGTAGCAATTGTAGGAAGTACTGTTGTTTACTTTTGGATTGGTATGCTATCTACTAAAGCAGTACAAGTAGTTTGTCCAACATGTAATAAAGTTACGAAAGTTCTTGGTCGAGTTGATATGTGTATGTATTGCAATGAAACTCTCACTTTAGATCCTTCTTTAGAAGGGAAAGAATTTGACGAATCTTACAATCACAAAAAGAAGGCAGATAGTTAAGCTATCCGCCTTCTTTCTTTTTATATATTATAGCAGTCCATTTTGAAAACAGAAAGTGGTTTAAATCAATCCGTTGCACTTCGGTTCTCAGCCTTGAAACTAAAAACATTAATGCAGTTCAAAATACAAGTCACAATTTATAGTCGCTATTGTGCAATATTCCATTTCCATAAGTGTTCACCTTATATAACGACAGACACTTAGAAATAGTTTTCTGTTTCGACACATATTTTTCACCATAAAAAAACAGATATTAACTATCTGTTTTTTTAGTGTGCGCCTTTTTGACATTCTGGGCAAGTACCGTAAATTTCCATACGATGTCTATTAATTTTGAATCCAGTAACATGAGCAGCTAACGCTTCTACCTCATCTAAACCTGGGTATGAAAAATCTACAATTTTACCACAGCTATCACAAATGACATGATAATGATCGGACGTTACGAAGTCAAATCTACTTGAACTGTCTCCATAAGTTAATTCTTTAACTAAACCAACTTCTTTAAATACTCGTAAATTATTATAGACTGTCGCAACACTCATATTAGGGAATTTCCCCTCTAGTGCTTTATATATATCATCTGCAGTTGGGTGGGTCATTGCTTCAATTAGATATTCTAAAATCGCATGACGCTGAGGAGTAATTCTAACCCCAGTTTGTTTCAACGTTTCAAGCGCTTCTTTAATTTGTTCTTCAACCACCGTCATGCACCCCCTTATCCATAAGGATTCTTACTTTATAATATTTATAAATAGTGTACATTGTAAGTGTGATTTTTGTCAATCATCTCCTATATATATACTATATACAGTTTTTAATAATTATTACACTTCTGGCCTCAATTCTGGTTCTTCCACCTGCAAGTGGAAATTAACCGCTCTCCCTGCCACAAATAAATAGTCAGATAGTCTGTTCAAGTACGCAAGTACTATTTCCGATGTACCTTCTTCTATTTTCACTGCATTTCTTTCTGCTCTCCTTACTATCGTTCTAGCGCAATGTAGTGTAGCACCTGCTTTACTTCCTCCAGGTAATATAAAGTTTTTCAAAGGAGGTAAATTTTCAGATAGTATATCAATATCTTTTTCTAACCTTTTAACATGCTCTTCTGTTAAGTTCCATCTTACATCTTTCCCTTTAGGAGTAGCTAATTCTGCCCCAACATGGAATAAAATCGTTTGAATAGAGTTTAACGTTTCTAATATTGTTTCTTTTTTTTCAAATACTTTTTCTTCGTTAATATAAGTCACAGCTAATCCGATCATAGAATTAGCCTCATCACAAGTACCATATGCTTCGACTCTATCATCGTATTTTGGTACGCGTGAGCCATAAACTAAAGAAGTTTGACCTTTGTCGCCTGTTTTCGTGTAAATTTTCATATTAATATCCCCTTTCTAGATCAATCATATTTATAAAGTCAGCATTTTCGTTTTTAAGATATACATTCAAATTGTGTTTAAAAATTTGCAGAGCACGAGGTTGATATCCTTTCGTAACACTAGATAGATGTGGTGTTACAGTAACATTTTCCATCTTCCAAAATGGATGGTCCTCATCTATTGGTTCCGTTTCAAAGACGTCTAATACTGCATGTGATATTTCTTTTAATTCTAGTGCCTTTAATAAAATTTCCTCCGCTACTACGTCTCCTCGACCAATATTTATAAAGACTGAGTTATCTTTCATTAGTTGAAACTGTTTATGTTTTAAAACATGCTTTGTTTCTTTCGTACTTGGTAAAACAGATACAACGAAGTCAGCTTGTGGAAGTACTTCATCTAATTCTGCTAAAGAATATATTTCATCTACAAATTCTACTTGTTTACTAGTACGTGTTATCCCTAATGTCTTCATCCGAAACGCTTTTGCTAGTCTTGCTATTTCTCCCCCGATTGCACCGACACCTAAAATAGCAATTGTTTTACCGTTAAGTTCCATCTTTTCTATTGTTCGATCCCACAAACAATTTCTCTCGTTTTCTATAAGCTTTTTGGAATTACGAGCTACTTGTAACATCATCGCTATTGTATATTCAGCCATCGGTATTTTATGTATTCCTCTTGCGTTTGTAACAAGGATTTTTTTCTCTTCTATCATATTTAAAGGCATTCTCTCTACACCCGCTGATGCTACCATAATCCATTTTAAGTTTTCCGCAATGTTAATATGGTCAGTAGTTAAGTTACCATATGTTAAGATAATTTCCGCATGTTTTAGCTTTTCTTTTGGTATTTCAGAAACTTTTTTAAAAAACTCAAATGTAACCTCCGGAAAACTTTTCTTTAAATCCTCTGCTAGGTTTGGATCTTGCAATTCAAAAGTAGAAACGACGAACATATGAAACATCCCCTTTTTCTTAACTTCTCCTTCCATCATATTAGAAAAACTTCCTGTTTGCCAAGTACTATAACTCTAAGTTAATGTACACTGATCTAAAATAGGATAGGCTTTTAAATTTATCCTTTTTACTTCGTTGTGGTACAAGTTCTTTCCTTTAAATGCAAAAAATCCGTCTATTTGTAAAAACAAATAGACGGATTTGCTTAACTTTATATTAACCTGGATAGTGAATTGGTGCATTCGGTCCTAATGGAACTCCCGTTAGCATCCAAACGACTAACATAATAATCCATGTAATGGTAAAGAAGATAGAGTATGGTAACATCGTAGAAATTAATGTCCCGATACCAACCTTTTTATCGTATTTTTGAGCAAACACGATAACAATCGCAAAATATGGTAATAGTGGAGAAATTACATTCGTCGTTGAATCTGCAATTCGATATGCTAATTGTGTTAGTTCAGGTGAATACCCTAAGTTCATCATCATCGGAACGAAAACAGGTGCCATTATCGCCCATTTTGCAGATGCACTTCCTATAAACAAGTTAATCATACCAGCTACTAATATAAAAATTAAGATTAGTAGAATACTATAAAACATGTTATCTCCAGAGAAGCCTAATCCTTGAATGAATTCTGCTCCATTTACTGCCATAACTGTTCCTAATTTCGTTTCATTAAAGTATGCTACGAATTGTCCTGCTACGAAGGCTAAAACAATATAAGAACCCATTGTTGCCATCGTTTCAGATAATTGATTTGCTACATCTTTATCATCCTTAATTGACTTGGTTACTTTACCGTAAACAAACCCTGGCACAAAGAAAACAATTAGTATAATAGGAACTAACACTTGGAAAAATGGCCAGCTTGTTACGTCACCTTCACCACGTAACGGTCCCCAAGATGGAACAACTAATAATGATAATACTGCTACTGTACCTAAAATAGCGAATAACGCAAACCATAAACCTTTTTTCTCTTCAGGTTTTAAATGGCTCATATTTTCTTCTTCGATTGAACCTTTATATTTACCTAAACGAGGCTCAACTAATTTATCTGTAACAAATGTACCTACAATCGTTAATAGAAAAACAGATGCAATCATGAAATAATAGTTCATCATATAGTTCATGCCTGCAGCGTATTCCGGATTAACAGTTTCTGCTGCTTGGATCGTTAAACCACCAAGAAGTGGATCTAAAGATGTTAATAATAAGTTTGCACTAAATCCAGCTGATACTCCTGCGAATGCGGCTGCTAAACCTGCTAAAGGATGTCTGCCAAGCCCCGCAAATAATACTGCCCCAAGAGGAACTAATACTACGTAACCAGCATCAGAAGCCATACTCGACATAATACCACCGAATACTAGCGCCGCTGTCATTAACTGTTTAGGGACAGAAGTTACTAGCCCACGTAACGCCGCACTAATTAACCCTGATCTCTCAGCAATTCCAATACCTAGCATTGTTACAAGAACGGTGCCAAGTGGCGCAAATCCAGTAAAGTTTTTAACAGCACTTTCAAATATGTACTGTATACCTTCACTTGACATTAAGCTTTTAACCTCAATTACTTCCCCTTCATTAATCGGGTCTGCCACTTGAACTCCTAAGCTAGCAAAAATCCCTGAAAATAAAACAACTAATAAAGCAAAAATTGCGAATAACGTAACGGGATGAGGAAGTTTATTACCGACACGTTCAATCATATCTAATGAACGAACCAAAAAGCCTCGTTTACTCGTTTCTGACGATTCCATTGTTTTACCCCTTCCATGCGAATGTATTAAATTTTCAAAAAATACCACAAAAAAACTCGTCCTTAGTATATTGCAGAAATTCCTCGTATGGAAGGGGTTTCAAAAAAGGCGGAATAACCTTAAAGTTAATAAAAATCCCTATATTTTGAAATTTAAACTAGAAACGTTGGTGTTACTACATTTCCCATTTTAACCCTTGTAAAATTATGTTAACATACTTATAAATAGGCATAAAAAAAAGTGTGGAACGAGTTCCACACTATATATAAAAACAACTACTGAGGAGGTATGCCCTACACTAATAAAGTACTCAAATAGCCTCTAAAGCGTTTTAGACATTCGCCCCATTTCTAAAAAATAGGCTATTTTCGTTAAGACAGATTTTCTTTAATAAACGAAAGTGCATCTTCAACATGATCTTTCACACGTACTTTACGCCATTCTTTTACTATTTCACCCTTTGTATTAATAATAAAAGTACTTCGTTCAATACCCATATACTCTTTCCCAAAGTTCTTTTTAAGTTTCCATACATCGTAGTTTTCAGCAACCTGGTGATCTTCGTCTACTAATAGTGAGAAAGGTAACCCGTGTTTTTCGATAAATTTTTGGTGCTTCTCTACCGGGTCTGGGCTGACACCTAAAATAACAGTATTCAGCTGTGAAAAGTCTTCGTGTTTATCACGGAAATCACATGCTTGCGTCGTACACCCTGGCGTCATATCTTTTGGATAAAAATATAGCACTACATTTTTCCCTCTAAAATCGGATAATTTAATCTTTTCACCCTTCTCCGTTTGCAATTCAAAATCCGGAGCTAATTTTCCCACTTCTACTGACATTTTTAATTCCTCCTTGTCCTTCATAGTTATAGGTTAGCGTAATCATATTTTAATTTCAAATATGGTGATACAACCATTTATACATATAATCACGTTTTACATTACAAACTAAAAAAGAATAAACTGTTTGGAGGGTATTATGAAAAAATCAAAAGATAAAATGTCAGTTGTTCAACCAAAAGAACCGCATTATACAGGAATTGCAAAAGATAGCGCTACACAACCGTTAGAAAGCTTTGAAAATAAATACCCTGATTCCGTTAATGAACATAAAGCGTTAGAAGCTGCCAATATGATGTTAAACGAAGGTGAAATTTCACAGCAGAGGAATAACAATTAGTCACGATAATCTAAGTCTAGTACAATTCTAACAACAAAAGCAGCAGGCATCACATATCCTAACAACGCTTGGATTATAGCGATGCCTCTCCCTATTCCAATTGGTGTAACATCCCCATACCCAACTGTTAACATTGTTACAGCACTAAAATAAACCGAAGTAGTCATCGTAGAAAAAAAGTCTTCCTTTAGCAATTCTCCCCCCTCCGTAATAATTGGTTGTATATTTAGATGAATAACACAGTAAAGTACGGCAAAAGAAATCACTAATGTTAAATATATTAAAAGTAAAAGTATTAAAGTTTCTTTTGATACGTAAGGAATTCCTCTCATATCTCTTCTATTTGGCGAAAATAAATGTAAAAAACTAAAGATAATTGCTAGAGCCACTATACATAAAACAATAAAAAACAGCATTATAATCCCCCATTGGACATGCTTTAATAATTTAATATACTCGAATTAATAGGGGGATATGCTATATTTTCATTTACAAGATACCCACTCTTTTTCATCATTTATTCATTCATGATAGAATGGTGATGTAATACATTTTAGGAGGATACATATGAATTTTCAAAAATCAGAACAGCTTCATGAAGAAGCGTTACAACATATTGTAGGTGGAGTTAATAGTCCATCTCGTTCTTATAAAGCAGTTGGTGGTGGTGCTCCTGTAACAATGGAGCGAGCTAAAGGTGCTTATTTTTGGGATGTGGACGGCAATAAATATATTGATTATTTAGCAGCTTATGGACCAATTATTACTGGTCATGCACACCCTCATATTACAGAAGCGATTAAAACTGCAGCTGAAAATGGTGTTTTATACGGAACACCAACTCCTCATGAGGTGAAATTTGCAAAAATGTTAAAAGAAGCAATACCATCCATGGATAAAGTGCGTTTTGTAAACTCTGGGACAGAAGCGGTAATGACAACGATTCGTGTTGCTAGAGCGTACACAGGACGGACAAAAATCATTAAATTTGCTGGCTGTTATCATGGCCACTCTGACTTAGTATTAGTAGCAGCAGGTTCTGGACCATCAACTTTAGGCACTCCTGATTCAGCAGGTGTTCCAAAAAGTATTGCTCAAGAAGTTATTACAGTTCCCTTTAATGATATTGAGCCTTTTGAGAAAGCACTTGAAAAATGGGGAGATGAAATTGCTGCTGTATTAGTGGAGCCGATCGTTGGTAACTTTGGTATCGTAGAGCCACTACCTGGTTTTTTAGAAAAGGTAAATGAACTTACACATAAAGCTGGTGCACTCGTTATTTATGATGAAGTTATCACCGCATTCCGCTTTATGTACGGTGGGGCTCAAGATTTACTTGATGTAAAGCCAGATTTAACAGCACTAGGAAAAATCATTGGTGGAGGTCTACCGATTGGAGCGTATGGTGGACGTAAAGATATTATGGAGAAAGTAGCGCCACTTGGTCCAGCATACCAAGCAGGGACAATGGCTGGAAACCCAGCTTCTATTTTATCTGGTATCGCTTGTCTAGAAGTTCTGAAACAAGATGGTGTTTATGAGAAGTTAGACAAATTAGGAGCAATTTTGGAAGAAGGTATTTTACGCTTAGCAGAAAAATATGGAGTTACGATTACGATTAATAGATTAAAAGGTGCACTAACGATTTATTTTACTGATGAAAAAGTCATTAATTATGAACAAGCGGAGAATACAGATGGAGAGAAGTTTGCAAAGTTCTTTAAATTAATGCTTCACGAAGGAATTAATCTTGCACCTTCTAAATATGAAGCTTGGTTTTTAACAACTGCACATACGGAAGAAGATATTCAACTTACTTTACAAGCTGTAGAACGAGCTTTTGAAAAAATATAAAAATGTATATTTATGCAAAACACGGACGGTAAAAACCGTCCTTTTTCATTGAATATACATGAAAACGGTTACATTTTTTTTATATTTATTTGTATGAACTAAACATTTTTTTGTATAGAAATTGATTTTGTTTTAATATAGTGATATGATAAAGTATCTGAAAATTCCTTATTTTCCCCCTAATCCTAAACCTATTACTTTAACAGGAGGTGAATGGCTTTTCTTGGGACCCTCTATCCCTTAGTATGAAGCCAAACATTTATGACAAACTGGAATCCGAGCAATTTTAAAGATTATCACCACGCAGAACACGATGCTTGTGGTATCGTATCCGCAATTGAAAAGAAAAAAATCCCAACAAAACAAAATATAAATGATTGTATTGACGCACTCGTTAAAATGAATCACCGTGCTGGGTTTATTAACGGTGAAGGTGATGGTGTTGGAATTCACATCGACATACCTAAAGCATTATGGAAAGAAAAACTTATGAAAGCTTCACTAAACACAGACCTTGTAGACCGCAACGATTTCATTGTTGGGCATTTTTTCATTAATAGAAACATAGATACTCAAACTGCCAAAGAAGAAATAATAGCAAAAGCGGCAGCTTATGAATTAGAATTACTTTTCGAGTCTGACAGTGTAACAAATGAAAGAGCACTTGGCCCCATTGCATTACAACAAAATCCATTATTTTGGCAAGTTGCTTTCCTTTCTACCTCAGAAGAGTTTCAAGAAAATGTTGTTTTCGAATTAACAATTGATGTAGAAAAAAATGATGAAATACACGTTGCTTCTCTATCAAACTATCACGCAGTTTATAAAGTGATGGGTGCAGGTGATATTTTACCAAAGTATTATCAAGACTTAGCTAGCCCTATCGTTGCCTCTACTATGACGTTAGGACATAATCGTTATTCCACTAATACATTATCAAATTTCTTTCGTGTGCAACCGTTTAGCGTACTCGGTCATAATGGCGAAATCAATACTATCGCCAAACTTCGTGACGAGGCACTGATGCTTGGTGTACCTCTTACAAACGGTGGTAGCGACTCTCAAGACTTAAGTAGAACAATTGAAACGTTCATAAATAGATTTAACTTTAATTTATTTGAAGCAGTAGACATTGTTTTTCCACCAATTATTAATGAAATAAAGCAATACCCTTCCCATTTACAAGATTTATATACTTATATTCGTGAAGCTTGGGGTCACTTTGCACAAGGTCCAGCAGGGATTATTTCACGTTATAGGGATGAGGCAGTATTTAGCCTTGATTCTTTAGGTCTTCGTCCACTTTGGATGTTAGAAACAGAATCTACTTACTATTTTTCATCTGAACCAGGAATAAAACTAACTTCCGAGTTCACAGCTGAGCCGAAACCATTCTCGCCTGGAGAAAAAGTCGGCCTAAAATGGAATGGTGACACGATAAAAGTTTACGAATACAAACAATATCAAGAAGAAGTTTATACCCGTTTCGCTAACAAGTTCTCGTTCGATCAATTTTCGACAAGACTAAATACAGTGGCATTAACAGATGAAGTTTCTGTTTCCCCTATAGAAAAAGTTCATAATGGGCAGTATGCTGCTTTTGGGTGGGATCGTGAACATATTCAATTAGTTGAACAGATGGCTGAAAAAGGCGTTGAACCTATCCGTTCCCTCGGACATGATGTTCCACTTGCCGCTATAGCAAATGGAAGAAAGAATATTGCAGATTTTATAAAAGAAAGTGTTGCTGTTGTTACAAATCCAGCGATAGATCGCGATCGTGAAACGGAACACTTTTCTACACGAACAGTATTAGGTTCAAGACCATTATTACAAAATAAAAAGGAAGCTGCACCATTCACGGTAGAATTGTTAACACCATTATTAATTGAAGGTAACACTGGTGCTACTTGTGCAAAAGAATTAGAACAGCCTTCATATGATCAAGTAACACATATTTTTTCAACAAAAAAGCTAACTTACTTCCTTCCTACGGTTGCACAGGAAGGCGAGAGTGTAGAAAACGCATTAAACCGATTAGTAGAAGAAGCAACACATGCAGTTGAAAACGGAAAAACTTTGTTAATACTAGATGATGCGTTAGCACACCAAAACGGACATTTATGGATCGATCCACATTTAATTACATCGGTTATTGATCAAGCTTTAGTAGAAAAACAACTAAGAAGACAATGTTCCATTTTATTACGTTCAGGCGCAATCCGCTCACTACATGACTGTATAGTAGCACTTGGATTAGGCGCAAACGTTATTAGCCCTTATTTATTATTCGGTACTGTAAGCGAAGATTCTGTTGTACCGACGACAAATTTATATAATGCATTAACGAAAGGTTTAGAAAAAGTTATTTCTACAATCGGCATTCATGAACTAAGAGGATATGGGCGTCTCTTCTCCTCGATCGGATTACACGATGACATTGCAAAGTCTTTAAGAATTGTTAACTTTTTAGGTTCTGATCAATTAGGTTATAATTTTCATTCTTTATTAGAGGACGCAAAAGAAAGAATGCAAGATTTCCAAAATGAACAAGCTCGTCCAGGTAAGTCCTTTCACTTATTCCCAAGAATATGGAAAGCAATCGGTGACGTAGCGAAGTCTGGAAATTACAATGATTTCCGTGAAAAACTAAACGAACAAGAAACGAATAATCCGACTACCATTAGACACTTAACTGATTTAAAGGAAAGCAACAAGCCTATCGAACCACAGAAAGTAAATATATCTGTTGGAGAACATAGTCTACCGTTTGTTATTTCCTCGATGTCATTCGGTTCACAAAACGAAATAGCTTTTAGAGCTTACGCTGAAGCGGCTGATAAACTTAATATGATCAGCTTAAACGGTGAAGGTGGAGAAATAAAGGATATGCTCGGAAAATATCCAAAATCACGTGGTCAACAAGTTGCATCTGGACGCTTCGGTGTTAATGCTGAACTATTAAACTCTTCAAACCTGTTAGAAATAAAAATTGGTCAAGGTGCAAAACCTGGAGAAGGTGGACATTTACCTGGATCAAAAGTAACAGCTAAAATTGCTGAAGCGAGAAATGCAACGATAGGTTCAGATTTAATTTCTCCTTCAAATAATCATGATATTTATTCAATTGAAGACTTAGCACAGATGATTGCAGAGTTAAAAACTGCAAATGACCAAGCAAAAGTTTCTGTAAAAGTTCCCGTTGTTCCTAACATCGGCACAATCGCAGTTGGTATCGCTAAAGCGGGTGCCGATATTATCACGATTAGTGGGTTCGATGGTGGAACAGGTGCTGCCAGAATTCACGCTTTACAATACGTTGGTTTACCTGTTGAAATTGGAGTAAAAGCAGCCCATAACGCTTTATTAGAAGCTGGACTTCGAAATGAAGTTGAAATTTGGGGAGATGGCGGAATTAAAAGTGCAATGGATGTCATTAAAGTAATGTTACTTGGTGCGAATCGAATTGGTTTTGGTACTTTATCAATGATTGCGATTGGTTGTACAACTTGCCGTGGCTGCCATTTAGATACTTGTCATGTTGGAATTGCAACTCAAATTGAATCAGAAGCTCAAGCGAAAGAGCATGGTTTAAGACGTTTCGTTCCACGTCAAAGTGATTTAGCTGTGCAAGGTCTTATGAATCTATTCACAGCGTTCGGCGAGGAGTTAAAAGCTTTAACTGGTTCTTTAGGATTTAAAAACTTACAAGATATCGTAGGCCGCTCCGATTTATTAGAACAAACACGCGGACTTGAAAGTATAAATTTAACACCACTATTAACGGTACTAGATGTACCTCAAATAGCTCAAAAAGAAGTAGCAGCTAGCTTAGAGGAGAAGAAGCTATTAGTTGCAGCTGGTGCAGAGTATTTAGATTATCAAGAGGAAGAGCTGTTTAACTCTCGAGAGTTCTCTTCTATCACTTCTGAACAAAGGGTCCTCGGAAGTCGTGTTTCTTGTCATCGAGTAAGAAATCGTCTAGACGGGTCTTACGTTGAATTAGGAGATATTAAACTTTCATACAAAGATGGCTCCATTCCAGGTAATGGACTCGGATCGTATAATTCAGAAGGGATTAACATTTTAGTAGAAGGTGGCGCCCAAGATGGAATCGGTAAAACTGCTTTTGGTGGGAATATTACGATTTTAAAAGCAGTTGGAAGTCACGGTAAACGTGTAAATGGATCGGTTGGAAAAGGTTTTGGTTACGGTGCTCAAAAAGGGACACTTATTGTGCAAGGGAATGCAGACGCTCGAGCGGGCATTCGTTTATCCGGTGCTGATATGATTATCGGTGGTAAAGTTACTTCCCCAATTCCAGAAAATGAAGCTGGAAACTTAGGAGTTAATGCAAATATAAAAGGATTTGCTTTCGAATATATGACAAACGGTAGAGGATTAGTCCTTGGAGATCCTGGACCATGGATTTGTGCGGGTATGACAGGTGGAGTCGTTTATTTAAGACAACAACCAGAAGTAGGACTAACGAAAGAAGCACTTCAACGTCGTATCGCAAAAGGAGCAAAAGTAGCAATCCAGCCACTTTCCAATGACGGAAAACGTGACGTACAAGAACTATTAACAAAATATAAAGAAGCACTATTAAGTACGAATCAAATAGAGGAAGCAAATGAAATTACACAACTATTAAACAACCTAGAAGCAAACTTCCTACAAGTCAACCCAGTAAAAGAACAAGCAGACCCATCCGTATCTACTGAGTGATCGAAAAGCGGAGGGCGTTTGGGTAGCGGCGTACAAACTGGACCTTTCCTGCCGGAGATAAAGGAAACACTGCGAACGCAAGAGAGCAGATGTTGACTTATCGTACAGAAGGAAAGGGAAGTTTGATAGCCGCTAACGCCCGGAGCTAGACAATCCGAAAAGCGGAGACTGCTCGCTCAGGTCCAATCAAACTGGAGCTTTTCCGCAGGAGATAAAGGAATCACGGCGAGCGGTAGCGAGTCGATGATGACTTATCGTACTGAGGAAAAGTGAAGTTTGAGCCGGACCAAGCCGCCGCAGCTAGACAATCCGAAAAGCGGAAGGGGCTCGCTCAGCGGCGACAAGCACAAGGCAAGCCGGCTAGAAGGTTGCTCTTTGACCTTCTGGACGGATTGACTTGTGACCTCGAGCCGCTAGTCCCTGCAGCTAGACAATCAGAAAAGCGGAGGCGGCTCGTTCTGGCCCGACAAGCATAAGACAGGCGCTGCAGGTGGACGCTCTTTGTCCACCGGAAGTGACTGGCTTATGACCTCGAGGGCCAAGCCGCCGGAGCTGGACAAAGAAAAGCGGAGGCGGCTCGTTCAGGTCAGAATAGAAAAAAATATTTAGAGGCTATCCCGAAAAATTGGATAGCCTCTTTTTCACTTTACGTATTGAAGTAAAAAGGGAAACGTTGTATATTACATAAGTGTTTACAATATATATGTTTGTGGGAAATTAATAGTAGGCTATGAGATTATAGAAAATTACTAATTAAAGTCCTAATAATCTCTTTACTTAAGAAAGGATAAGAAAAACAAATGAAATTAGGAGCCCGAATATTAAAAACGGGAATTGCAATCACTTTAGCGTTGTATGTTGCACAATGGCTGGATTTACCTTCTCCTGTCTTTGCTGGAATTGCTGCAATATTCGCTATCCAACCTTCTATTTATCGCTCATATTTATCTATTTTAGAGCATATTCAAGGTAACTTAATTGGAGCTATTTTAGCAGTTATTTTTGGAATTACTTTTGGAGCAGACCCATTTATTATTGGATTAACAGCCATCGTTTTAATTGCTATAAATTTGCGATTAAAAATTGAAAATACAATCCCACTTGCACTAGTAACTGTCATTGCTATTATGCAAAGTCCTGCGGAAGGGTTTTTAGAATTTTCCTTTATTCGTTTTGGTACTGTAATGATTGGAATATTATCTGCTTTTTTAGTGAACTTAGTCTTTCTACCTCCAAAATACGAGACGAGGCTTTATTATAAAATTAAAGAAACTACGGACGATATTTTAAAATGGATCCGCATCAGTACGCGACATGCTTCTGAACATAATTTATTAAAAGGTGACATCGAAAACTTACGCCAACGTCTACTAAAGCTAGAACAAATTTTCACCTTATATAAAGAGGAACGAACTTATTTACGAACAAATAAATTAGGAAAATCGAGAAAGCTCGTTTTATTTAGACAATTAATCGTAACTAGCAATAGAGCATTGTTCACGTTAAAAATGTTACATCGCTTCGAGAATGAATTACACCATATGCCAACAGAATATCAACATTATTTAAAAGCTGAGCTAGACCATTTAGTTAATTTTCACGAACAAATATTATTAAAATTTGTTGGGAAAATTAAGCAAAATAATACGTCTGAAATGTTCGAAGAGGAAAAATTCAATAAAAAGATGTTTTTAGATGAATTCATGCGTCAAAAGGAAGAATGGTGTCATACAGAGTGCAACCCTGACGATTGGTACCAACTGTTCCCTCTCATTTCAAGAATTGTTGATTATAGCGATCAGCTCGAACATCTTCAAAAACTAATGCACAGCTTTCAAAATTATCATAATGATGAATTTAACATCCGCACCCGCGAAGAAGAATAAAACAAAAGCGCCAAGAGTAATCTTGACGCTTTTTATATATTAATGAATTAACGTTATTCTAATTCTTGAATGCTATACAATTCATAATAATGACCTTTTTTCCTCATTAACTCTTCATGAGATCCTATTTCTACAATTTCTCCATGTTCTAATAAAACAATTCGGTTCGCATGGGTGATAGTAGATAACCGATGAGCAACGATAAAAGTAGTTCTATCTGCAGCAAGCCTTTCCAACGATTCTTGAATAAGGTGCTCACTCTCTAAGTCAAGGGCAGACGTAGCTTCATCTAAAATAAGGATAGGTGGGTTTTTAAGAAACACTCGAGCAATTGCTACCCTTTGCTTTTGACCTCCAGATAACTTTACTCCTCTTTCTCCTACTTTCGTTTCGTAACCATCTTGCAAATTCATTATAAATTCATGTGCATTTGCCGCTTTAGCTGCTGCAATAATTTCTTCTTTCGTTGCATCTGGTTTTCCTAGTGCTATGTTTTCTCTAACTGAATCACTAAACAGGATACTATCTTGTAACACCATTCCGATATTTTGGCGTAGCTGTTGGACTTTTACATCACGGATATCGACACCGTCTAATCGAATACTTCCTTCCGTTACATCATAAAAACGTGGGAGCAAGCTAACTAATGTCGATTTTCCACCACCACTCATCCCAACTAATGCAATGGTTTCTCCTTGTTTTACTTCTAATGAAACATTTTTTAGTATAGATTCATTCTCTTCTTCATATCGGAAAGAAACATTAGAGATGGAAACATCACCTTTTACGGAATGAATATTTTTAGCGTTATCTTTATCCGTAATATCGTATTTTTCATCCACAAATTCAAATACACGATCCATAGAAGCTAGCGATTGTGTTAACGTTGTAGAGGAATTTATTAACCTTCTTAAAGGATTATATAGGCGATCAATGTATGTAATGAACATAATCATTTCACCTATCGTTAGCGTATTATTGATCACTGCATATCCTGCATAAAAAATAACTAACAATGGAGCGATATCGGTAATCGTGTTGACAACAGCAAATGTTTTTGCATTCCAACTCGTATGTACTAACGCCTTGTTTAAGAAGTTTTTATTCTGCTTTTGGAATTGCTCTTGCTCATAATCCTCTATTGCCATACTTTGAATGACCGGCATCCCTTGTACTCGTTCATGTAAATGCCCTTGCACCTCAGCAAGTGCTTGAGACCGCATTTTTGTTAATTGACGTAATCGACTATAAAAATATTTTACGGAAAACCCGTAAAGTGGAAATAAAATTATCGAAACGATTGTTAACGTAACATCCACTTGAAACATTATGATGATAACTATAAGTATAGTTGCAAAATCTAACCATACGTTCATAAGGCCAGTAATGACAAAGTTTTTCGTTTGTTCAACATCGTGTATTACTCTAGATATTACTTCCCCCGCACGATTGTTTGCATAAAAACGAAGACTTAGCCTTTGAATGTGATCAAAAAGTTTATCACGGATATCATAAAGTACTTTACTACCAGTCCACTGTGCTAAATATTGACGATAATATTCAATTGGTGGCCTTAACACAACAAAAATAACGATAATAATTCCCATTACAAGAATAAGTTCAGATTTTTTATCTTCTGTTGAAATACCTTCGGCTAAAAGAATATCATCCGTAACATATTTTAATAAGAGCGGAATTAGTAAAGGTAAACCAAATTTGAACAATCCTATTATAACGGTACCAATTACTTGCCAACTATATGGCCTAACAAATTTCAAATATCTCTTTATACTTTCCAATGCCAGCTCCTCCTCAACTGCAACAACAAACAAAAAAGAAACAGTGCGTATACACTGCTTAGTATCTCTTTTAAGCAAAAAAAAAATGAAAATAGATTATTACTTCATTTTACTAATAGTGGAATGAATTGAATAGTAAACTGCTCAAATCAGTTTGAGGAAGAAGAATTGAGGCAAAAAAAGTCCCATATTAAAGAGCTCTTATCGTCAAAAGCTCTTTAATATGGCGACTTTCTATTTATGGTACATTAAATATCGTTCATACCATATATCAATAAAATCTGGATCAAACGGTCCTTTTCTTTGTCGAATCCATGAAATTAGCGTGTTTACATTGCTTTTTAAAATTTTATCAATAACATCCGGGTAGTTCATTTCTCTTCGATGCTTCTCATATTCATCTTCGTCTAACAACATAAAAGTCATGTCAGGGAACACTTTTATATCCAAATCATAATCAATATACTTTAAAGCTTCTTCGTCATATATAAATGGAGAACTAATATTACAATAATAGTACACTCCGTCCTCTCTGATCATTCCAATTATGTTAAACCAATGTTGGGAATGAAAATAGCAAATGGCTGGTTCTCTCGTTATCCATGTACGACCATCCGATTCGGTTACAATTGTTTTATCATTTCCACCAATGACAAGATTTTGTGTCCCTTTTAAAACGGTTGTCTCATCCCAAACTCTATGAATTAGTCCGTTATGCTTATAACTGTGTATTTGAATCTTTTCTCCTTCGATGGGACACCCCATACGTTCTCCCCTACCTTCCTTTCTTGGACATTTTGAAAGCAGTTATTTTTACATATCCTTTTACTCTCATTTGAACCAATAAATTTATTTATAAAGTTTCTGTTATAACTATTATAACGGTTGTCCAGTAAATTTAAAACAAAAGAGCCATCTTTCTTTTAGATAGATGACTCTTCGTTAACATTTTATGCACTAGTTATAGCTGATTTTTTGTATGATCGTAAAGTTTCTTCCGTTTGTTTTTTAAATAATAGCTGGATAGATAGTAGTTCTTCCTTCATTTCTTTTATTTCATTTTGTACAGAGAGTAATTTCGTTCCATTTTCAAGTTCTATTAATTGTTTTTCAATTGATTGACATCGTTCAATTTCAGCTTGTAAATACAATAGCTTATCCATTATTTCTAGTTGTTTGGCAACTTCAATATCAAATTGTTCCAATGGATTTCCTCCTTTACCTGAAAATAAAAATTCTATATATGTACTTTCTGTTTATTTTTCCGTTTTCCTTTGACTATGTATGTTGACTCTTTAGAAGTTTTGTCGACGTGGGTATTTCTTTTATTGAGGTGGTACTACAGGAGCCCTATTAATGTGCATTGACTCGATTCCAGGCAGGCTGCTCTTCCTTTTATGTGCATCATTCAAAAATATTTTATATGTATGTCCTCATGCGACCCCTTTAAAACACACTTTCATTACCCTTCTCGGAAACAGCAAATTGATGATACCTCAAAATGGAAAAGCACTCCCTATCCGACAGGATAAGAAGTGCTTTATTTATTATTGTTGACGTTGGTTTTTCTTTGCTTGAGATTGAGCGTTTTGCTGTCTCACTTCTTGTACGTTAGTTTCACTAGCGAATTCAGTACCATATTGGCTGTTTCCAGAAGCAGACTGAGCGTTTTGTTGTCTTACTTCTTGAATGTTAGTACCAGATTGAGTTCTACCAGCTTGACGATTGTTTGCCATTCGTTATCACCTCCACGAAGATTAAGATGTCCAAATAAAACTGAAACTATGACAAAATTTCTTAACATTTTTTTGAAAGTTCTTTTTTCAAACTCCACGACCAATTACCATCCTTTGGAAACTCTCCGTTCAGTATAGGTATCAATCGCTTTTCAAACAATATGAAAAAAGCCACTTTAAGGAGGACATATTATGTACGTAGGTAGAGATATGACAGAACTATCCATGATGTCTAAGCAAGAATGGAAGGATACTGAATTAGCATTTTTCCACCATTCTTTACAACAAGTTGTACCTTACCTCAATGCGGAAGGCCAAACAATTCACCGAGAAATAATCGAAGAAATCGAAGCCCGCGGTGGCCTCAAACGACAAGAAGCCGACTACACCCACGGAACAAGAATCAGTTATGATTAATAGAAAAGCGGAGGCCGCTCGTTTTGGCCCGACAAGCATAAGACAGGCGCTGTAGGTGGGCGCTTTTTGCCCACCGGAAGTGACTGGCTTATGACTCGAGGGCCAAGCCGCCGGAGCTAGACAAAGAAAAGCGGAGGCGCTTTGAACAGGCCCGTACAAACTGGACTGTTCCGGTAGGAGATAAAGGAAACACAGTGAGCGTTAGCGAACTGATGTTGACTTATCGTACGAACGGAACGGGAAGTTTGATAGGGCCTAAGCGCCGGAGCTAGACAATAGAAAAGCGGAGGCGGCTTGTTTAGGTCCAATAAAACTGGAGCTTTTCCGCAGGAGAGAAAGGAATCACAAAAAAGACTTAAAAAAGAGTGGATATCATTTCATCCACTCTTCGCCTATTTATACTTTTGTACTTCTTTCCAAATATTTTGATGAGAAACAGGAAATGGCAACAGTTCTTGTTTTTCCCTAGATACAGCCTTTATAGTTGAATTTTCAAATGTTCCGTTTACTTTTCCAACATACACATTAATGTTCCAGACAAGATGAGAAAAAACATGTTGAATATCGCAAATATAGTCTTCAACCTCAACATTAATTCCATTTTCCTCTAACATAAAGCGTTGTAGTTGTTGTTTTGGTGTTTCTAATTCAACTACTCGCTCAACCGTAGGAAACTCCCAAAGTTTAGCTAACAAGCCATTTTCTGGCCTTTGCTGAACTAATACATTTCCTTTTTCATCAAAAAATACTCCAGCAACTAAATTTACTTGTTTTGTTGACTTTTTCTTTGTTTTTACAGGAAGTTCATTTTGCTCACCCTCATGAAAGGCTCTGCAATGTTCTCTTACTGGACATAATAAGCAAGAGGGTGATGTTGGTGTACAAACAATTGCACCAAGCTCCATGAGTCCTTGATTGAAAAAGGATGGATTCTCTTTACTAATTATTTCACGTATAACTTCTTCAAATATTTTCCTAGTTTTTGGTTTAGCAATGTCTTCTCGAATAAGTAAAATTCTCGATAAAACTCTCATTACATTCCCATCGACAGCCGGCTCAGGAATTCCGTATGCTATACTTAAAATGGCACCTGTCGTATATGGACCTACTCCTTTTAATGAGGAAATGTCTTTCACGTTATTAGGTACTACTCCACGGTAAACTTCATGTACTTCCCTAACTGCTGCTTGTAAATTCCTAGCTCGAGAATAATAACCTAACCCTTCCCAAGCTTTTAACACTCTTTCTTCCTCTGCATTAGCTAAACTTTCAATGTTTGGAAATTGCTCTATGAAGGAATTAAAGTAAGGAATTACTGTATCTACTTTCGTTTGTTGTAACATAATTTCTGAAACCCACACTTTATATGGATCTTGATCTTTTCTCCATGGCAAATCTCGTTGCTCTTTTGAAAACCACTCTATTAGATCGTTCTGGAAATCTACAGTAGAAAACGTTTGTAATAATGAATTCAAATTAATATCCCCCGTTTTAAATATGTTTCATTGTGAAATAATAATAAATAATAATATTGCTAACATGTAAAGGTTTTGTAATTTTTATTTGTTAAAGTGGTACGTATAGAAAATTAAGCATTACTTTATTATAAAAAGGTTTAATAATTTTGAGGAGGCCAAAAGGACATTGGATACTGGTACACATATCGTGATGGGAATTGCAATTGGTACAATTGCAACAATTGATCCTGTTGTCTCAAGCCATCCCGAAACAGCGAAAGCTATTATGATTGGAGCTCTTATCGGTTCGCAAGCTCCTGATTTAGATACGATATTAAAATTAAAAAATAACGCAAAATATATAAAAAATCACCGTGGAATAACACATTCTATTCCCGCTGTCATTTTATGGCCAATTCTTATTAGTGGAATAATTTATTTGTTTCTCCCAGAAGCTAGTCTTTTCCACTTATGGCTTTGGACGTTTCTAGCTGTCATTTTACATGTCTTTGTTGATATTTTTAATGCATACGGAACACAAGCATTAAGACCTTTCACAAAGAAATGGATTGCTCTTGGTATCATTAACACTTTTGATGCTTTTATTTTTGGTATGCACATATTTGGGTTAATCTTATGGGCGTTCGGTTTCTCGCCACAATATACATTTCTCGTTATTTACGTTATTCTCATTGGATATTACGTGCTTCGGTACCAGATGCAACAAAATGTATTAAAGAAAGTTAAGTCGATGATACCTAGTTCAAAAAGCATCATTATTTCTCCTACTATTCATTTTAATCAATGGCATTTAGCGATTACGACTGACCAGAACTTTTATGTAGCAAGAGCAGTACTAAATAAGATTATCATTCATGATACGTTTGAGAAAGTACCACTTCCTGACAATGCAATTATTGCCGCTGCAAAACTGGACGATAACGTTGCTGCATTTCTATCCTTTTCTCCAGTGTACAGATGGGAAATGGAAGAATATAGTGACCACTACGAGGTTCGCTTTATCGATTTACGTTATCGTAGTAAAGGCTTTTACCCTTTCGTTGCTGTCGTTCAGCTTGATTTCGACTTAAATATCGTTAGCTCATACACAGGGTGGATCTTCAGTGAAGAAAAACTTCGTAGCAAATTAGATTTAATTCCAAACGAGACATAAAACAAAACTAGGCATTGATTGCCTAGTTTTTAATGTTTTAAATCGGTGAATAAGTGGGCATATTTCGGATTATTGGAAAGAAACTCATGCAATGTTACACCGTGGTTATCTATCCACTGAACAACTATTTTAGCTGTCATTTCTTTTCCTTTATATTCATAACCTGCTTTTGCATAAGTCGATTCAAAGTCCTCCCACAAATGCTCAACCCATGCACGTGCTTGGTTATACGTTAAATGTTGATTTTGTTTCAACAGTCTATCAGTTAATTGTTCAATATATTCATTCAAAATCATCACCTCAACTGGTTTCATTTCACTATTTGTATTAACACATATATTAGGGGTAAAAATCAAATATTATAGTTGTGCATGAAAATGATGCTTTGCACAATTTCGCCTACGTTTGGAGGAGATACGAATGAGAAACAAAGAGCGTGGTTTCCCTAATCAACATAATAACAAATTAGAAGGTGAACCTAGAGCGAAAGCAGAATATGCTTCGAAACGTGCAAACGGAACGATAAATACCCATCCTCAAGAACGCATGCGTGCATCTGGACAGCGTCAAGATAATACGTATTAATAATTGACTTACACAATTATTAAACTTAGGAGGTTTTAACGAATGGGTCATAAAAATAAAACTCATTTTAATCACCGTTTTGCGAGTGACGATCATCCTTTTCCTCAACCAAACGCTCATAGGAAACATACGTATCGACAAGTAAATGGTGAAACACAAGAAGCTCAAAATATCATTATTTTACACAGACAAACGCGAAAAAGATCATAATTATACCACTACCCCTAAAAACAAAGGAAGTGCAGAGGTGGTTACTCTGCACTTCTTTCTTTATTTTTTCAAAAACATGGATATTGGAATTCCTTCTTGTTCTTTACTTACTACATTATTATGAATTCTTCTACCCCAGGCAAAAATCCCGTTCATATAATCAATCTCAAAAAATACACCTGGATCGCCTTCCAATTCATATACTTCTCCTGGCTTGTACTCATCAGGATGTAACATATAGGCTTGAGCCATTAATATTTTTCTTTCTAAAACAGCATATTCGTTTACAATCCCTAATTGCTCTGCTTTCCGAGCCTTTTCCTTTAAGGTAGCAATTTCTTGACGTAATTCATGTGATGACAATTCACTATATCTTTTTTGCATTTCCATAAAAGGTATCCCCCTAATGTTTTGCTCTTATAAATCAAGCATAGCACTGTTTACTTGAGAAGAAAATATGTTTAGAATCTAATAAAGGAGTTTTTTAAATGAACACAATTTTAATAACTGGCGCTGGTACAGGTCTAGGCAAAGAGCTTGCATTAGCATACGCAAAAAAAGGGAACACCATTATACTTACTGGTAGAAAATTATTACCTTTAAAAGAAGTCCAACTTTTAATTGAAGAAATGGGTGGCCATGCCGAGGTATATACGATCGATATTACTAACATTAGCGAATTAGAGCATAGTGTACATAAAATATTGAAGCATCATAATGTTAATTTCTTAATTAACAATGCTGGCATTGGATCGTTCGGCCCTTTTACCGAACTTTCTTTAGAAGAAATAGAAACGATGATTAACACGAATGTAAAAGGTACTATATATATGACAAAAATAGTACTCCCCCACTTACTTAAACATAGAAATGGTAAAGTTTTTAATATTATTTCCACTGCTGGGCAAAAGGGGAAAGTAAATGAGAGTGTTTACGTTGCTTCCAAATTTGCAATTAGAGGTTTTACAGAAAGCTTACAAAAGGAATTGGAAGGAAAACTAAATATTAAAGCAGTTTACATGGGTGGCATGGATACTCCTTTTTGGGAGAAATCTGATCATATAAAAGATAAATCGAGACTTCGTTCCCCTAAAGAAATTGCTGAAAAAATTATTAAAGAAGATGAAAATGGTACGGATGATATTTTTGTTTAAATAGTTTAAGGAGCACGTGTGAACGTACTCCTAATCTTCTTCTATCTCTTCAACATAACGGTCAATTAATTCCATCGGAAAACCTTTTCTATATAGTGCTCCCTTCATCTTCATTTTATATTCATAAGGAGGCAGCTTTACGTATTTCCTTTCGTACTTTTCTGCTGCTTTTTGAAGGCTTTCCCACTCTTCTGAAGTATCTTGTTCTATTTCGACATTTTTAAAAGCTTCTTGAATGACTGTGGTAGGATAACCTTTTCTTTTTAAAGTCATATCTAGCTTTTGTAACATTATTTTATAGGAATCTTTTCGGTACTTCCCTGAATATTTTTCGATAAGCTTTACTACATGCTCTAGCTGCGTCGAAAACGAAAATTCTACTAATGCTTCCTCTATTATAGTAGGGGATACTCCCTTCTCTCTGAGTTCTCGTGAAATTACCTCTGGGCCTTTTAAAGTTGTATTCATTTGCGTTCGTACGTAAGATCTCGCAAACTCTTCATCATTAATTAAAAGCTGTTCCTCTAGTTTTTTTATTACTTCCGCACGTACGAATGATTCAATTTCTTTTTCGGCTAAAAAGTCTTCTATTTCTTTCCTCGTTCTCATTCGATAGGATAAGAAGTTCATCGCGGCTAACGTTGCTTTATGTATTTGATCACCATATAAAATTTCTTCTATTTGTAGTTCATCTAATTCTTTTCCTTTACTTAAATGAAATTTTATTAATGTATCCTCACTAACTGCAAATGCGTATTCTTCTCCACTACCATTATCCATATATATATTAAAACGACTTTTATTATTTTTCTGTACTTGGATTTTTGTAACGATACCCATAACGCTCACCTCTCTACTTGTAATGTAACATAGTAAAAATAATATTTAAAACGAAAAAACGAAGTAAGTTTTACTTAAATGTTTGTCTAAATAGAAAAAAAACAATACATTAAAAGAAAGGAGGGCAAAAGATATGAAAATTGCTATTGCCGGTGGTACTGGTTTAGTCGGAAAAGCTTTAACAAACACATTAATTAAACATGGCCATGAAGTATATATTTTAACTAGAAATGTAAAAACCAATAACTCTTCATCGAAGATAACATATGTAAGTTGGTTAAACAGCGGTGATTATCCTGAAGAGTCATTAAAAAACGTTGATGCTTTTATTAACCTTGCTGGTGAGTCGATCAATAGTGGTCGCTGGACTGAGAAACGAAAAGAACGGATAAAAAATAGCCGAATCCAAGCAACAAATGAAGTCATTCGAATTATGACAGCATTACCTAATAAACCAAAAGTGTTAATCAATGCAAGTGCAATTGGTTTTTACGGAACTTCGTATTCAGAAACTTTTACAGAGGATAGTGTTACACCTGGACATGACTTTTTAGCATCAACAGTGAAAGATTGGGAAAAAACAGCTCGTAAAGCAGAGTCTTTAGGAGTACGTACCGTTCTTGCAAGGTTTGGAATTATTTTAGATCGAAATGAAGGTGCGCTGCCAAAACTGTTAATTCCATATAAGCTTTTTGCTGGAGGGAATTTAGGTACTGGTGAACAATGGATGTCATGGATACATATTGATGACGTTGTTCATGGTTTGATTTATTGTTTACAAACGAACAATATGGAAGGACCTGTAAACTTTGTTTCACCTCAACCGTTAAAAATGAAAGAATTTGGTCTAACGTTAGGTCGTGTTTTACAAAGGCCCCATTGGTTCCCCACACCAGCCTTACCAATTAAATTAGCACTTGGCGAAATGAGTTTATTAATACTAGAAGGGCAAAAAGTATTACCAACTAAATTACATGATTATCATTTTCTATTTCCTACTTTAGAAAAAGCTTTGAAAAATATACTACAAAACGAAACATAGGAGTGGGATATGAAAACACTTATAAAAAATGTAAATATTTATCCTGTTACGACAACCCCTATCTTCAACGGTTACGTTTTAGTTGAAAACGGCAAAATATTGGCGTTTGGTAAGGAGTTTCATTCTAAAGAAAATGTTCAAATAGTAGAAGGCGATAATCGTTATTTATTTCCAGGGTTTATTGATGTACATTCTCACCTCGGTCTTTATGATGAAGGAACAGGTTGGGCAGGTAACGATGCAAACGAAACAATCGAACCTCTTACACCACATATTCGAGCAATTGATGGCGTACACCCTTTGGATCAAGCATTCCATGATGCTGTTTCTTACGGAATAACGACAGTCCATATCATGCCAGGAAGCGCTAACGTTATTGGTGGAACAACATCCGTCATTAAAACAGCCGGTGTCAACATTTTAGACATGATTATTAAAGAAACGGCCGGATTAAAAGTAGCTTTAGGGGAAAATCCGAAACGAATTCATAGTCAAGGGAACAAAGATTCCATTACGAGAATGGGAATTATGGGCATGCTAAGAGAGGCATTTTATGATGCAAAAAAGAGCGAGGATAAAGACTCTCTTCGCGTAAAACCAATTGTCTTAGCGTTAGAGAGAAAAATACCCGTTCGCATCCATGCACACCGAGCGGACGATATAATGTCAGCGATTAGATTTGCCGATGAATTCGATTTAGACTTACGTATCGAGCATTGTACGGAAGGTCATTTAATTGCAAAAGAATTAATGAATCGCAAATTAAAAGTTTGTGTTGGTCCAACGATGACTAGAAAATCAAAAATTGAATTAAAAAATAAAACTTGGAAAACGTGCGAAATATTAACTAACCATAATGTTGAAGTTTCTATTACTACCGATCACCCCTACACACCAATTCAATATTTAAACATATGTGCAGCCATTGCTGTAAGAGAAGGGCTAAGTAAACAAAAAGCTTTAGAAGCAATTACTATAAATCCCGCCAAAAACCTACAAGTTGATAATAGAATCGGTAGTATAGAAATTGGAAAAGATGCTGATTTAGTTCTATGGTCTCATCACCCTTTTCACTTCTTTGCAAAGCCTCTTTGGACGATGATAAATGGTGAAATAATTTACCAAAAAAATAGGTAAAAAAGTTGTTTCTTTTTATCCGAAAATCGAGTATGATACTAGAAGAAAATCAAATGAATAAACTAACTGCTACTTTGTATGAAAGCGTTAGGGAAGGCAAATGGTGCGCCACCAGGTAACTGGTTCTAGTGGGTTCGATTCCCACCCCGAAATTTTTTGCAAGTTAAAAAATTTCGAGGGTGGAGAATCTATCTCTATGATGGATACTTTTCTGCCCTCATTTGGAGGGATAGCGATGCTAAAGAAACGAGATCTTCAAGAGGCTCAAGAACTTTACGAATTGATGGTGCATCCAGAAGTCTTCCCTTTTGTACGTCATAAAGCTTATTCGTATGAAGAGTTTCTATTCTTAACAAAACAAACGATAGAAGCAGAAGAGCAAGGCCAACTTGTTTCTCGTACTATCCTAGATGAATGGGGCGCTCCAATCGGAACTATTAATTTATTCGACGTACAAGACGGTGCAGGATTTCTCGGAACTTGGTTAGGTAAGCCGTATCACGGAAAAGGTTACAATCAAATTGCAAAAGACCAATTTTTTGATGAATTATTTTATGAATTAGATATTCAATCTATTTTTATGCGAGTACGAAAAATTAACATTCGTTCTACTAAGGCAGTCGAGAAACTCCCTTACGCAATACTAGCTAACGAAACGAGAATGAATTTATTGAATCAAATTAACAATGGTGAAAACATTTATAATCTTTACGAAATTTCAAAAGATCAATACACATTATACAAATTACGCAGTCAAGATATACAAGAAGAGCAACACCTTAAAGAAGCGTAAACAGAGTCTCAGCGGCTCTGTTTTTTTATTTTTATTTAAGCTAGGGAGAAAAAACGAATTCTACATTTAAACACAAAAGGACAAAAATAACTACGTATATTTTTAGTATGTAAAGTTCATCCTAATGATGTAGTACATATGTACAAAGGAGGCTTTATCATGTCAAAAGAAAAAAAGCGTAGAGAGCGAACAAAAAGTACGTTAAGTAGTATGCAGGAAGTTACATATTCTCGTGAATTTAAAATGGCAGATAATGCTGGCGGTTATACAGGTAAAAATAGCCGATAAAACATAATGAATGTGAAAATGGCGTCTAATGAACGCCATTTTTTCTTTGTTTGAACTGATTACGCTAAGTTCTGATTTAACCCACTTTCTTTCCGTTTAATATCCATACTCCAAAAAATACTATTCATTTTCCAACTATTTGCGGAAATCATAAAGAAGTAATAATTAATAACATGCTAAAGGAGGCAGTACAATGGGAAATCGTAGTCAAAAAAGCAAATTACCACAAGTTCCAGAAAATATGAAATCAGATGGTATTGATGTAGAATTTTCAAGAGAGCACGCTGACCATGAAGATATGGAAGCACAAGCAAGAGCTGCAGCAGCAGGAATTCGTCAAAACAGCAAGACCGATAATTTTAAATAGGGCTGAAGCTAAGACAAAACTAAATTGATTATGATAAAAAAACGAACTATCACAGGATTAGCGGAGGAAATATACGGAGACCCCAGCGGGAGGCTCACCAGCTACGAAAAGTGAAGGCGGCTCGACCTGGCCCGACAAGCATAAGACAGGCGCTGCAGTTGGGCGCTCTTTGCCCAACGGAAGTGACTGGCTTATGTCTCGAGGGCCAATTGCCGCCGTAACTAGACACGCCCGCGGAAAGCGAAGTATATTTCCGGAGCGAGTTTTTCCCGTATTTTTTTTGTTCGTTTATTATTTTGATGAAAATAGCTAAGTCCCAATCTCTTTAAGATCTCAATACAAATAAAACAGTGGAAAAACGATTCGTTTCTCCACTGTTTTAACATTTATTGGATAGCCCCGTTTTTTAGTTTTAGTGAACTGGAGCCGGTTTTACATCTTTTTTAGTATTAGTAGCTTTTTTAGCATTCATTTTTTCTTTAATATATTTTACAGCAAATCGGTCAACACCGTAGAAGTAGCTAGCAGCACCTGCGAATAATAGGATCATTGCAGCTGTATAAAGGATAGGATTTGTGCTAATTGTTCCTGCTAATAAGAAGTTTAAGTTCATGAATGCTGCTGCAAGTAAAGCTGGAATAGTTGCTGCACCTAAGATTAATCCGATACCAACTAATACTTCACCCCAAGGGATTAAAACATTGAATAGTTCTACATTCGGTAAAGCAAATTGTTCTACAAATGTTGCATACCATCCTTTAACGATAGCATTTTCACCTTGAGATTTAGCGATTGTTCCGTGTAAAAATCCTGTTGCATCGAATACTCCTACTTTATTTATACCAGCCTGTAACCATTGAACACCTAACCAAACTCTTAATACTGTCCAAATTACCGCCATTTTAGGTCCTTTTAAAAATGTCATGATTGTTTCCTCCTAATAATTAGAATTTAATCTTTGTGAAATTATTCACAAGTTAAGTTAAAAAAATATGAGTTCGTTTTTTGATTGTGAAGTGTTTCACAATAGTATTTAAAAAAATTTAATTAAGCCGGCTTTAGATCGTTTAGAAAGTTTGTGAAATGTTTCACTTACTTTCTGACTTAAATATACTATATAAATTAATACTTTACAATACAGTTCACAAATCGTTCATAATGTTTTTTTGATGTATATAAGTTATTAACAGCACTGTGAATTATGTGGACTATCTAAATAACCTCCCCTTTTATTCAAGGTATTATCACCTATCTATATTTATGTTCAATAGTCCTTTTTCCCTAAACGCGATTGTGGATTATGTTGATAAGTCTGTTGATATCTTGATATACAAGGTGTTTGGTTGTTGATAAAAAGAAAGAGTGGAATTATACACCCTTTCCTTTTATAGCAACTTACACCTTTTTCATGCTAATCCCTGTGAATCCATAAAATATCGACAATAACGGGCTAAGGAGACAGAAAAAAGCAAACGGTAAATACTCAATAACAGGAACATTAAGAACAGAAGCAATAAACACACCACTTACTCCATAAGGTATTAATGGGTTAATTACTGTTCCCGCATCCTCAATTATTTTTGATAAATTTTTATTACTTAATCCTCTTTTATCAAATTCATCTTTATATACATTCCCGGTGAGCAGTATAGATAAATATTGCTCGCCAACCGTTACATTAATTCCGATTGCTGTAAATGCTACCGCTAATACTAACCTTCCAGTAGTTGTCGCAACCTTTTGAATGGATTCAAAAATTTTCTCTAACAGTCCTAAAGCTTGAATAATTCCTCCCATCGTAAGTGTTAAGATGACGAGAGAAATAGACCATAACATACTTTGTATTCCGCCACGATTAAGCATTGAATTGATTGATTCAGAACCTGTTTCAATCGTAAAACCGTTTTGGATTACATTCATAATAGTTGTAATTGACAAGTTAGGATTAATAAAGAAAGCTACAATTAAACCAGCCATTATACCACTTAACAATACAAGAATAGCAGGTACTCTTTTCCAAGCTAATAAAAATATTAGTAATAGTGGTATAAGTGACAAACTGTGAACCAATCCTGTTTCTTTTAAAATAACAATCTCAGAATTTGTTCCTACCTGCTCCGGAGACCAGTTAAGGAAAAAGCCGACGAATGTCAATAATAGTAACGTCATTATAAAGGCCGGGATGGTTGTCCAAAGCATATGTTTAATATGTTCAAACAAATCTACTTTACATACAGCTGCGGCCAAATTCGTAGTGTCGGAAAGTGGAGACATTTTATCCCCTAAATATGCTCCTGACACAATTGCACCTGCAATAATAGCTGAATCAATCCCCATTAATGATCCAACAGCCAGTAGTGCAACTCCGACGGTAGAAATAGTTGTAAACGCACTTCCTAAACAACTACCAATAATAGAAGTAATAATAAAGACACTTGGTAAAAAGAATGTTGGTGACATAAATGTACTTCCAAAATAAATAATAGTAGGTATTGTACCGCTTAACATTAGGATTGCAATTAGAATCCCAATAAATATAAATAAGATAATCGGATTAATTACTGATGAAATACCATTTTTCATGCCTTCCTCTATAAGGGACCATGGCCTTTTTGTTACGAGGACAAATAAGATAAGTAGTATAATGCTGAAGAATATAGAAACATGCGGTTCTGCTGAAAATAAAAGTAGTGACGTAGAAATTATCAATATAATACTTGTTAATAGATATATTGCCTGCCATTTAGAAACTTGCTTCATGTTGAGACCTCCGTTGTTGTTTTACGTTTCCGAAAGAATATCTGATAGTCATAATCACTTAACATCAATAACACCACCTTTCATTTTTTATAGTGAATATTATGAGAGTTTTTCAGACTAAAAAAAGCCCTTCTATCCCTTAGAACAAGGGACGAAGAGGCTCCGCGGTACCACCCTAATTAACAAAGTAACAACTTTGTTCACTTTCTCATAAGCAACTCACTAAACGTATGTGTACTTCATCATTTTAAATACCTAGATTTGCACCAACCATCTAGTCTCTATCTTTTATATTTTAAATGACTACTATCATACAGAGTTCACATATTTTCTTTTACACTTAAACGCTTTTATGCAATAAAGTTATTATTTAATATAAACGGATATTTGTATTCTGTCAATATTATTTCACAAACCACACTTTGTTGATTTTTCCGTCTGTCACTTCATACATAGCAACTGCATATACTTCTTGACCATTTGCTCTCCCAGTCACATACTCGTGATCGATTACAATATTATTTTTAGTCATTCTAGACAAAAGTGCTGCGTGTTGATTTGGGTTTTCCTTAAAAAGATTTGAATATCTTTCTCTCATTAATTCTATCCCTTTGTACTGCAATTCGTTAGATGGGAAGACTAAAATTTCCACATCATCACTATAAACTGCTAAAAACGCCTCAATATCTTGATTATTGTATGCATCTAATTGTTCTTGAGCTAGTTTTGCATATATATTCTCCATCATTTATAACCCCTTTACATCTTTTATTAACTAAATATATCATAGAAAAAATATATAGGAGATATGCTATTTGTATGTTTTCCCCTTCATTCGGCAACGATAAGCGTAAGATGTTAGCTAGGAGGAATAGCGTTGGAGCAAGAGCAAAAGCAATTTCTAAATAGACTAGTTACAGAAGGAAGAGAAACCGCATTTGACTGGATTGAATATTGGTGGAAATTTTCGAGTTTTGATACGTGGCAGTTTTGGGTAAATGTCTTAATGTTAACGGTCCCTTTGATCATTTTATATTTTAAAATCGATCGGACAAAAGCATTTCATTTAGGTTTTTTCGGTTTTAGTGTGCATATTCTTTTTACATATTTTGACACAACGTTAGTGCGTTTTGGCCTTATCTCGTACCCTTATCAAGCGATTCCAATACTACATGTAAACTTTAGTTTAGATGTCTCCCTCATTCCTGTGTCATTTATGTTACTATATCAATGGGCTTTAAATAATAAAAAAAACTTTTATCTGTACGGAACACTACTTAGTGGATTTTTAGCTTTTATATTTAAACCAATACTAAAATCTCATAATCTTATTGAATGGCATTTGTGGGCTAATGTACTTTATTTGTTCATTTTTTACATTATCATTTTCGTAATTTCAAAATGGCTGACTAATTTGTTTTCATATTTTGAATATAGAGGTAAAAAGATTCCTGACTAATAAAGAGTTAAACTTGAACTAATCCATTACACATAGGACATTCGTTAACCGTTTCGATCGCACCGAAACTCCGCTCATACAAATCATCCATTGGAATATGACACCTTGGACAAATAACTTTTTTGTCATTAAACACTTTTCTCACCTCCTAGAACGTATGTATATAAAAAAGATGCTCAAATTACGAGCATCTTTTTCTGCAGAGAAGGAGCAATTTAAACAAACCTAAGCTGTTTTTGATTCTTTTTTTGTTGAAATAGTGCTTTTTTGTTTTACTTCTGTAGTTACTGTTTCTTTCACATCTTTTTGTAAAGCTTTTACGATGCCATAACACATTATTAATACAATAATTGTTAGTGGTAAGGCGCTAACAATAATGGCAGTTTGTAGCCCTGCAAGTCCTCCCGAATACAGTAAGACAGATGTAGAAGCAACTAAAATAACTGCCCAGATCATTTTCACTTTATTCGAAGGGTTTAACGACCCGTTAGATGTTAACATTCCTAAAACGAACGTTGCCGAGTCAGCAGATGTTACGAAGAAGGTCGTTACGAGCGCAACTGTTAAGACTGATAGTAAAGCACCTAGCGGTAAATGTTCAAACACATAGAATATTGCTGTTTCGAATCCTTGACCTGAAACATTTAACCCTTGAACTAACTCTAAATAAATACCCGTTCCACCGAAAACAGTGAACCATAAACCACAAACTAAAGTTGGGACAAGTAATACCGCTATCATAAATTCACGAATCGTTCTTCCTCTAGATACACGAGCAATGAACATACCGACGAACGGTGTCCATGAAACCCACCATGCCCAGTAAAAGACCGTCCATCCTTGTGTCCACGCTGCTTCTTGCGCATTAAATGGAGATAAACGTAATCCCATATTTGGTAAGTTTTGAATGTAACTACCTAACGTAGTACTAAACATATTTAATAGGAATAGCGTTGGCCCTAAAATAAGCATTGTAAAAAACAATAAAACTGCTAGGGACATATTTATATTACTTAAATATTTTATTCCTTTCGAAATTCCTGTATTTGCTGAAATGATGAAAAGTACAGTAATAATCGCCATTATTAACATTTGAACGGTAAAGTTATTTGGTATACCGACTAAATATTCTAATCCAGCGTTTATTTGCTGCGACCCTAAACCTAATGAGGCTGCTACTCCAAATAATGTAGCGAAAACAGCCACTACATCAACTGTTTTACCTATAGGACCTTTCACCTTTTCACCAAGTACAGGATATAAAGTGGCACTCATTAATCCTGGTGCATTCTTTTTAAATTTCTGATATGCAAGTGCTAATGCTACAACGGCATAAATAGCCCATGCGTGTAATCCCCAATGAAGCCAAGTGTATCTCATTCCTAAAATCGCGGATTGTTCTGTTGATCCCTCACCCATTGGAGGTGATGAAAAGTGAGAAACTGGTTCGGAAATACCATAAAATAATAGTCCGATACCCATTCCAGCGGAGAATAACATTGCAAACCAAGTTGGTCGTGAATAATCAGGTTTTGAATCTTTAGGACCTAACTTAATTTTTCCATACTTACTGAAGATTAAATAAATGGCGAATATGAGGATAAATGTTACAACGAGTTGATAAAACCAACCGAAATTTTCTAAAATAGAGCTTTGCGCAACTCCCATCGCTGCACCTAACTGTTCTGGAATTAGCACACCGATTAATACGAATATAGCTGCTATCCCAACGGATACTTTAAAGACTGTCCTATCACCTTTACCCAAATTCATGCACTTCCTTTATTCTCTTTTTTTGTGTACCTATAAAATTTAACCATAATGTCGGGTTTAAATAAAATGCGGTATTCCATTGTTTTTCATGATATCCTTCCATTTTCTTAGAACATATAAAAATTACAGGTAGTAGATATATAAATACTTACAAATAGATTGGAATACTCACTTTTGCTTTCTTACCGTATTTTTCTGTACCCTATTTTTAGTTAAGATAAACTCAAAACATTTTTTTAGGGATATAAACGTCAAAAAAGTCTATTTTTAACGAACATTAAAAATAGACTTTTTGATCTTATTCTATAATACTGTTAGCCTCTTTTTTTCTTAAAAGAGCACTTATTTTACCATGTAATACATAGTAAACTGCTATACCTATAAATACGTAAAACGAGTTTACGAGATACAATAAGCCAAACCCGTACGCCGCTCCAATAACACCAACAGCAAACGAACCGAAAGCAATTCCTAAATCGAATATAGAAAGGAACGTTGCCGTTGCAAGCCCACGCTTATGTGGTGGTGATTGGGCAATCGCAATCGTTTGTAAGCTTGGAAAAGTGGTTCCCCACCCAAGACCAATAAACGCGGCTGATAGTAAGAAAAGGAAAGCTGAATCAGCAGAACTTAATAAAAATAAGCCTACAGCAAATAATAGTAAGGAAGGATATATTATTGCGTTCTCACCATAACGGTCATACCATTTTCCCGTAAACGGACGTGATATTAAAAGTACTACTGCATAAACAACGAAAAAATAACTACCCGCTTTTACTAAGCCTATTTCGGCAGCATAAACGGAAACAAACGAAAGGATTGAAGCATGAGTTACCGCAAAAAATGCTGCAACTAGCGAAATTCGGACTGCACTTCCTTCAAACAGATCACCGATTTTAAAGCTTCCAACCTCTTTTTCTGATTTTGCATTCGTCATCCCTTTTTGTTCAAACAATAAGTTAATACCTATTAAAAGAGCTAGGAATGAAAAGATTACACTTATAAGGAATGTCGTATTCATACCCCAATTTTGAATCGCAGTTAAACCTAAAAACGGACCAATAACCATCGCTAAGTTCATCGTTAATGCATAATATCCCATTCCTTCTCCTCTACGCTTTTCAGGAATTATATCTGCAACAATCGCTCCCATAATTGTTGTGATCATCCCAAACCCAATCCCATGAAAAAATCGAAGAATTAATAATCCCGTGACCGATTCTATAAACGTATAGAGTAGTGATCCTATAAAAAATAGAAGGAGAGACATCATTAATACTTTCCTTTTCCCAAGTGTATTAATCCATCTCCCTGCGATTGGTCGTATAATAATAGCGGAAAGAATAAATACCGTGACAAATAATCCAGCAATCGTTTCACTAGTTTTATATTCCGTAATTGCGTATACAGGGAAAATGACTAATAAATAATAAAAAGCTACAAATGCAAAAAAGTTACTCAATGCAACAGAAATAAAACTTTTTGTCCATAGTTTTTGTGTTTCCATCCATTTTCCCTCCTTACTTTTTGGTGTTAATCTGCTCTAACATTTCATTTAACAGCGTAAGCAGCTCTTCTTTTGATGATAAATTACTCATGATTTCCTCTTTTCTTTTCGCAATAGCTTCTTCCCATTTAGGATATTCTAGCAATGCTTTTTCGGTAAGCTGAATACGTTTGACTCGCTTATCCTCTCCTGTTGTCCGAACTACATATCCTTGCTTTTCTAACCGTTGTATCATTCTAGTCATCGGTGGCGCTTCAACCGATAAATAATCCGAAAGCTCGGAAATTGTTTGGGTACCTTGTGTTTTCAAAACGTACAAAACAGTCCATTGCCCACTATAAATGGAGAACGGCTGTAAAATTTGATTATTATCTTTCATTACTTTTCGTGATAACTGATGAATTTTATGAAACAATTGAAGACTATCTTCCATTTTCTCGTTCCAACACCTTTACTACTAATTACTTACCTAGGTAAGTATATCATTTTTATATTGGTATAACAAGGGAAGCTGCCTTTCTACCGAACCAAATAAAAAACGGTGTTAGCCCTTTTGGCAAACACCGTTTTTTTACATAAAAGCATTACCGACTTCATATAGACTAATATCTATTTCTAATGGCTCTCCTAGTGTAAGCTTAGCAATCTCGCTTCCTAAATATGGACCGCTTGTTAAGCCTGATGCTCCTAATCCGTTCACGACAAATGCTCCTTTTATCGTTGGGACTTCACCGATAATTGGAAGAAAGCCAGGGGTAAATGGACGAAAACCGACCCGAGTTTCTACTACTGTTGCCTCTGAAAGACCTGGTGCAACTTGAAGTGCCTTTGAAAATATTTCATTTAACCCACCTGCCGTCACACGTGTGTCAAAACCGACATCATCTTCATGAGTGGCCCCAATTACAACCTTTCCATCTTTGAAAGTTAACATGTATTGATTATTCGGCGGCATGACAACCGGCCAATCGTTCGTCGTTTCATCCTCTATTTCTAAATGTACAATTTGTGCTTTTTGAGGAGTGACATCAAAATTAATACGATGTGATTGAAAAAGCTCTTTTGCCCAAGCTCCTGCTGTAATTATTACTTTTTCAACTTCTAGCTCCATACTATTAACTTTTACACCTTTTATTTCATCTTCATCTATTACAAGACTTGCATCTCCGTTTATAAACTTCGCACCATTTTTTTGCGCCGCTCTAATAAGGGCATCTCGTAATGCACGTCCGTTTACTCTTGCTCCTCCACTAACATAAACAGAACCGTACTCTTCGCTTATAGGTGGAAATAGTTTTTTCGTTTCCTCAGGAGATAGTATTTTTATCTCACCTATTTCCGGTGCATCTTCCCGACGAGTTCTCGCTCTTTCTGCCATTTTCTCTAATTTTTCTATATCAGAATGAATACTAATAGCACCAACTTGCTTATAGCCCGTTTCTGTTTCTCCATCTGCTTTTAATTGTTTTATTAATTGTGGATAATGACGGGCGCCACCTTTCACTAATTCATACCATGCTTTATTGCGACGTTGTGAAAGCCATGGACAAACAATACCTGCTGCAGCATCTGTTGCCTGCCCCCGATCGAATCGATCAATGACAGTTACGTCTGCTCCTGCCTTCGCTAAGTGATATGCTGCGGAAGCACCGACTACACCAGCTCCAATTACTACAATCACACAAATTCACGCCTTTCCATTACAACAATATAAAATAATTATTTAGTCCCACGTAATTTTCTTACATTCCCCCACAAACTATAAACTAATAACAGTAACCCGAATAATAATGATAATATCGTCCAAAAAGTAATACCCGTTTCAATTGATTCATAGCCTCCAGCAAAGTAATTCGTTTGAACACTATTAACATAAGAAATTGTAATCGCAGCTGTTATATGTTTTACACCAAATAAAAACGCCGATATAAAAATAAAGAAGCATCCAACTGCTGCCAATGTTTTATTCATTCTTCCACTCCCATTCTTATTCTTGTTTCTCTTACAAATAGTATAATCTAGTTTTCGTTACTAGCCCACATCTTCATGTGTAATAATGAAAGCTTAAAATTCCATATGCATCCAACTGATATGATAAGATAAACTCAGAAAAATGAATTGATTATTTTATTTGAAGTAATTCACAAACAAGTATAAACATCTTTCAAGTTTAGAATAAATGAGAGGAGACTCGTGTTAAAATGAACGGCATAACTAATTTTTCCACCACAAAATCACAATCCGAATTAGTTGAAAAAGCAAGTCAACTTGCACAAATCTTTTCTGAAAGAGCAGCTTTTCATGATGAGCAAGCGGCTTTTCCTTTCGATAATTTCGCTGATATTAAAAAAGCACAACTTTTAGATTTAACTATTCCAAAAGAATATGGTGGCAAAGGTGGCGGTCTCTACGATTTTCTTTTGCTACAAGAAACCATTGCCCAAGGAGATGGTCCAACCGCCTTATGTCTTGGCTGGCATTTAGGAATACTTATGAACGTTGCTACGTACAGACCTTGGCCAAAGCAAACGTTCGAACACATTTGTAAGGAAGTTGTCGAACATCAAAAACTTCTTAACAGTGCACATTCTGAAAAAGAAACGGGCAGCCCTGCTAGAGGTGGAAAGCCAACTACTACCGCTAAAAATGTGGACGGTAACTGGATTATAAATGGTCGTAAATCATTTGCATCTTTAGCACCTATATTAGATTATTTTATCATCTCGGCCACTATTGAAGAGACGGGTGATGTTGGAGAATTTATACTTCCTCGAGATGTGAAAGGCTTATCGATTGAAGAAACTTGGGAAACGATGAGCATGCGAGCAACGCGAAGTGATGATTTACTATTAGATAACGTTATAGTGACAGAAGATGCCTTAATTCAAACGAAAGTAGTACGTCAAAATAAACCACAAGGTTGGCTTTTACACATCCCTGCATGCTATTTAGGTATTGCTATTGCAGCAAGAAATGAAGCAGTCAAATTCGCAAAAGAATATCAACCTAACAGTTTGCCACATCCAATTAAGGAAGTTCCAAAAGTTAGAGAAAGAATCGGAAAAATGGACGTCAAATTAATGACGGCACGCCATTTTTTATATAGTGTCGCTAGAAAATGGGATGAACACCCGACAAAAAGAGAAGAACTTATCGAAGAGCTTGCAGCAGTGAAATATACTGTAACAAACTCAGCAATCGAAATTGTCGATGAAGCTATGAGAATAGTTGGCGCACAAAGCTTACAATTATCTTCCCCTTTACAACGTTATTATCGTGATGTACGTGCTGGATTGCATAATCCCCCATCCGATGATATTACTCTATCCCTATTAGCCAAAAAAGCACTTGAAGAGTAGAACTTTCCATAAGACTGTTACCACTTTCATAATGTGGAAACAGTCTTATTCTTATATGTTCAGAGTATTAGACATAGTTGATTGCACACTCTAACTGTTATAAGGATAAGTCTTGTGTCTTTTGTAGACAAACAATTAAAGTAGCACATATGAATATAATGTTGTATAATACTTTATATAATAAGGTTTTTACAAAAATAAAGTGTACACTACATAAAAACACTTATCCTTACACAATAAACAGGTAAGCGTTTTATTCATAATAAGGAGGCTCATTAAATGTCTAGTAATGTATTAGATCAATTTTTACAACACCATCTTGATGATTTAAAAGGGAAAGGCTTATATAACGTCATTGATCCATTGGAAAGTCCTAACGGTTCAAAAATTAAAATTAACGGGAAAGAATTAATTAACCTTTCCTCTAACAACTATTTAGGTTTAGCTACAGATGAAAGATTAAAAGAAGTTGCTACAAAAGCAATTGAAGAATTCGGGGTTGGAGCCGGAGCAGTACGTACTATTAACGGGACACTTTCTCTTCACACGAAGCTTGAAGATACAATTGCAAAATTTAAACATACAGAAGCTGCTATCGCTTACCAGTCTGGGTTCAATTGTAATATGGCTGCTATATCTGCAGTAATGGATAAAAACGACGCAATCCTTTCTGACGAACTAAACCATGCTTCTATTATTGATGGATGCCGTTTATCGAAAGCAAAAATCATTCGCTTCAATCACTCTGACATGGATGATTTAAGAGCTAAAGCAAAGGCAGCTAAAGAATCTGGGCAATATAACAAAATTATGGTCATTACAGATGGCGTGTTCTCTATGGATGGTGACGTTGCGAAACTACCAGAAATCGTAGAAATTGCAGAAGAATTCGACCTCATCACATACGTAGATGATGCACATGGATCTGGTGTATTAGGTAAAGGTGCAGGCACAGTTAAACATTTCGGACTTTCTGATAAGGTAGACTTCCAAATTGGCACACTATCGAAAGCGATCGGTGTCGTAGGTGGATACGTTGCTGGTAAACAAGAATTAATTGATTGGTTAAAAGTAAGAAGTAGACCATTTCTTTTTTCTACTTCATTACCACCAGCTGATATTGCGGCATGTATTCGTTCACTTGAAATATTAATGGAAAGCACAGAGCTTCATGATCGCCTATGGGAAAATGGTGATTACTTGAAAAAAGGATTGAAAGATTTAGGCTTTAATATTGGCGACAGCGAAACTCCGATTACTCCTTGTATTATTGGGGATGAAACATTAACACAAACTTTCAGTAAACGTCTCTATGAAGAAGGTGTGTATGCAAAATCAATCGTCTTCCCAACAGTACCACAAGGAACAGGACGTGTTCGCAACATGCCAACTGCAGCTCATACGAAAGAAATGTTAGACGAAGCTATCTCTATTTACGAAAAGGTTGGTAAAGAATTAAACATCATTTAATCGTTTTATTTGGGGGAAATCAATAATGAAGAAAATATTATTAACCGGAGCGCTTGGACAAATTGGATCAGAGCTAACGATGAAATTAAGGGACATTTATGGTGATACGAACGTTATCGCTACAGACATACGTGATAACGGCAGTGATGTTGTAAAGAGCGGACCGTTTGAAATATTAGACGTTACGGACGCAAAAGGAATGTTTCATATCGCGAAAAAATATGACGTGGATACAGTAGTCCATTTAGCAGCACTACTATCTGCTACAGCGGAAGCGAAACCGCTACTTGCATGGAATTTAAATATGGGCGGATTAGTAAACGCTCTTGAAGTTGCACGTGAACTAAATACACAATTTTTCACTCCAAGTTCTATTGGAGCATTCGGTCCAATGACACCGAAAGATTTAACACCACAAGATACGATTCAACGTCCAACTACTATGTACGGTGTCAATAAAGTAGCTGGAGAATTATTATGCGACTACTATTATCATAAATTCGGTGTAGACACACGTGGACTTCGTTTCCCTGGTTTAATTTCTTACGTTGCTCCTCCAGGTGGTGGTACGACTGATTATGCGGTAGAAATTTATTATGAAGCGCTCAAAAACGGTAAATATACTTCCTATATTGATAAAAACACGTATATGGACATGATGTATATGCCAGACGCTTTAAACGCAATTGTCGATTTAATGGAAGCAGATCCAGCAGCATTAAGTCATCGTAACTCATTTAACGTAACAGCAATGAGCTTTGAACCTGAACAAATTGCGGCAGAAATACGTAAGCATATTCCTAACTTTAGAATTGATTATAATGTAGACCCTGTTCGTCAAACGATTGCAGATAGCTGGCCTAATTCTATCGATTGCACATCTGCAAAAGAAGAATGGGGCTTCAAGGCAGAGTACGACTTAGAAAAAATGACAGTCGATATGCTAGACAAATTGAAAGTGAAATTAGGCGTGTAATTCTCGCCTTACAATTTTTATTACTAAAAAAAAGCAAGCATAGACATTTAATTGTCCAATGCTTGCTTTTTCTTTTTGCTTGTAATGAACATAAAGATAAATACAATAGATACAACAGTTATCGAACCGAATCTGAATAACTCATTGGCTTGTAATGCTAAAAGCCCCGCAACGAAAGATCCCGTTACAACTCCTAAAGAAAAGCACGAATAAAAAATCCCGAATGCTATTCCTTGTCTAGATTCTCCTGAATACTCCATCACTGTCGCACTAGTTGATGGGAAAATATAAGCAAAGCCAATTCCAAAAACGGCCATCGATAGAAGTAAAGTTAATATCCCATTAGACAATGATAAGGCAACTAACGATAGGGCGATTAAAAATAACCCAATTTTCATTAAAACTGACTTTCTCGCTTGATCGTACAATTTATTAGTTGGTAATAAGAAAAATAAAATGGCTACAATACCGAACACACTTAACAATATTCCGGTAGTACTCGAATTCAATAACAAACTTTCTACCTTTAGCGGTAAAGTATACGTTAATAATCCTAACGTAAACAATAATATAAATATCGACAAATACGAATGAATTAAAGGTGTTACTAATTTAAAGTTACTTCCTTCTTTACTTGTTTTTAATTTCGAATCCACCTTTTCATACTTAATAAAAAATAACGTAAACATACCGAATACAACCATTAGCGTGGAGATTAAATAAAATAAAGCATCGTATCCAAATTTACTTGTTAACACTCCACCGAGTGCAGGACCAATAATTGCTGCAACACCAACAGCCGCTCCTGAATATGCCATCGCTTTCCCTTTTTTCACATCTCGCTTTTTCATCGTACTAATTAATACGAATGCAGCCGGGACGATCAACCCCCCTACTAGGCCGTGTAAAAAACGAACAATCAATAGTTCAGTAGGTGTTGTTACTAAAGAATAAAAGAACAAGACGATACCTACCGCCACCATCCCAATCCAAAGAATAACCTTCGCTCCAATTCTATCGATTAACAACCCGGAGATTATGTTACCGACTATGTTAGAAAACGAGTACATCCCAATTACGATACCTACTATTAACGGAGTGGCTCCAACACTCACTGCAAACGGCGCAATAATTGGTAACTGTGAAAAAGTATCAATAAACGCAACGATAACAACGATATATAATAAACGCAACCTTTCACACCTTCTTACCAAAAAACTCTTTTCATCCTTTAGTTTACTCCAATTCTGCCACTAAAAAAGAGGAGAGTATTACTTTTTTGTTTCAACATTGTGACTTGCAAGAAAAAGACGAATTCAACATATATTTACCTTTGATTTGACCCTCACCTGTTCCAGTTACTATCATTTCTATTCCATTTCTTATCAGTTGTGTTCCACTTCTCACCTATACTGTTCCATATAAGCAATTTTCAGCTCAAGTCAGACACTTTTTAAATATAAAAATAAAAAGAGGCTGTCTAATAAGTCTCAAAACAGTGGAGAAACCTTATCGTTTTTCCACTGTTTTGTTTGAATAGATTTCATTCAGATAGTTGGTTCAATATACGTATATACAGTGCTCTTCCTCTATTAATACGATTAAACCAACATCTGTGCAAACTACACATAATGAAAAATTTGTACTATCAACCAATGATATTTTTAGACTCCTTATAAGGATAACGAACAAAAAAAGTCCTAAAAGTCAGTTTCTACTGACTTTTAGGACAGCCCCCCTACATTCTATCAATTCATTACCCACTTATCTTTCAAAAACATAATTCTACCTACAACAAATAAAATAGCTAAACAAATGATATTACTTCCAATCGTAATGAATATATGCTCGTAATTTACAACTCCAACAATTAACTCCTTCAATAAACTAAACAAATTTAAAATCGGAATCGCAAAATGATGAAAAGCTAACTCATTTACACCTATCCCAGTAATAATCATTAACGGGAACACCGTTAACATCATAATTGGCGAACTATAACTTTGTGATTCTTTTACCGTTTTTGCCGCAATACTCGTAACCATTAAAATGGACGCTACTAACATTGCATACACGATGGCGATGACAATTGCAATTCCCATAATTAATAGGAGATTTTCGTGTCCAGATAAAGACTGTTTTAAATTTTCCGTAAAGAAATAAATTTCGATTGAAACTACTAATAACGTTATGATCCCTGTTAGAGCGCCGATTGTTGATATGGTTAGCCATTTAGCTAACAACAATGTTGACCTTTTTACCGGTGTCATTAATAATGCTTCCATCGTTTTTCGTTCTTTCTCACCAGCGAATAAATCAGAAGCAGCTGGACCTGCACCTACCCCAATTGCTAATGCTAAAATTAACGGAATTAACATCGCTAAAAGATTAGCACTCGTATTATCCTCTGCAAGCTCTTGATAATGTACACTAATTGGCTGTACTAATTGTGTGTCCAATCCTAACGTAGTAAGACGGGTTGATATCACATCTTTTTCAAGAACAGTAAGAGCAGACGACACAAGATTCATAAGAAAAGATGATTTTTGACTAAAGGAATCTCCTAATATAGTCACTCCCGCTTCATCTCCATTATTTATTTTTTCAATAAATCCTTCTTCAAAAAGGAGCGCCGCATGTGCTTCCCCTTCCTGTACCATCTCCTCTGGATTTTGAACTAGTATTATTTTTATATTTTCATATCCTTGTAATATCGCTTTCTCTTCTTCACTGATAGCTTCAGAAACTGCTAAATTATAAACATCGCCATCGCCATCAGACATTAAGCTTTCGTAAAAGAAAGTTAACCCTGTCATCATAACTAGTGGCAACAGAACGGTTAATAACAACGTTCGTCTATCTCTAAAACTATCTTTTATCTCTTTTAAATATATATTACGAAGCATTTGTATCGTTCCCCCTTACTAGCTTACTCATAAAGATATAGTTTAGATCATTTGTACCTTCTTTACGGTACAGTTCGTCTAAATCACCGTAATAGACGAGTTCACCTTTGTGAATCATTGCGACTGAATCGCAAAGTAGCGAAACTTCATCCATAATATGACTCGAGAAAATAATTGTTTTCCCTTCTCGTTTCAGCTGATGTACTAACTGACGAAACACATTGGATGATGTTATATCAAGACCGGTTGTCGGTTCATCAAATAAAATAATTTCCGGATTATGAATTAACGTTCGAGCAATCGCTACCTTTTGACGCATCCCTTTAGAAAAACCGCCAACTTTACGATTTAAATAATCTTTCATTCCAAACATTTTTGCTAAGGTCTCAATTCGCACCTTAGTTTCATGTTTACTTAACCCGTACAACATCGCGAAGTATTCTAAGTTCTCTTTAGCAGTAAGACGGTCATAAAGGCCAGTCTCTCCACCGAATAGTACTCCTATTTTTCGTTTAATTTCATTCGCTTCCTTCACAGTGTCAAAGTTAGCTACAGTAATATTCCCTTCTGTTGGTGCCAACAACGTTGCTACTGATCGTAACAGCGTAGTTTTACCTGCTCCATTTTCACCTAACAACCCTACCACTTGACCTTTAGAGATTGATAGAGAGACGTGATTTAATGCCGTTACGTATTTCTTTTTATCTTGAAATGTTTTCGTTATATTTTGTATTTCTATCATTCTTTCCTCCACCTCTTCCTTTGTATGCTGTAATCATACTAAGAAATGAGAAATTATTCCCCCTTCATGTCGTAAAAGTTCCATTTCATGTCGTGAAAAGGTCAAATATTTCCTTTATAATGAGATGTAGAGATAATAAATGGAAACGGCTTTGTCTGAAAGAAAGCGGGGATAACATGAAGGTTGGACTAGTAGATGATAGACAAATAGACTTAGATAAATTGCATGCTATCGTACAGACGATCCCTAATATCGAAATTATATTTGCTACAACATCTGCCGATAAAGCATATGAGCATATAAAAAAAGAAGACATTGATGTATTAATCGCTGACATTGAAATGCCTAATCTGTCTGGTTATGAACTAGCAGATATCATTCATACACACGCACTGAATATTACGGTCATTTTCGTAACGGGGACAAGTGGCTACGCGGTCCATGCTTTTGAATTAAATGTGCATGATTATATTATGAAACCATACCCGAAAGAAAGATTAATTAAATCCGTTGAACGCCTTTTAGAAAAGACGAAGTCAGCAGAAATTACTGGCAGACTTTACCTTAAACAAAAAAACGATATTCATATTTTACAAAAAAAGGACATCATTTTCATTGAACGGTCAGGTCGCTCCACAACGATATACACGAAAGCAGAAGCGATAACGACGTATTTAACACTCAATGAATTGGAAGGTGAACTAAGAGAACGTGACTTTATCCGCTCACACCGTTCCTTTATTATAAACATTCATTACGTTAAAAACTTTTCACTTTACGCAAAAAATTCCTACGTAGTCTCATTTGATGGAATAGAGCAAAAAGCAATGATAACGAAGGAGAAAGTCAACTTTTTACAAGAATATTATTTTTAAAGGATGGATTACGCTTGAAGACTCAATTTTTGTATTGGGGGTTTATGTCGTTTTTAGCAACGATACTTACATACGGACTACTATCATTAATTTTAAATGATCTTATTTTATACACTGTCACAGCTTTACTATTTGTCCTAACATATATTTGTCTTATCGTCATAAAACCAACAGTTCCAAACTGGAAATCAACGATAAATATAGTATTTAGTTTAGGTCAAATTTTCATTGTTTCATTTTGTCTATTAATACCAACTACTGTTTTTACTACTACACTCCTTATTGTTTTTATATTAATTGAAATTGGGAAAGTGCAGGCTGCCAGAGAAAGGAATTTAGTACGAAAAGAAGTTCAACAGTTTGAAGCTCAACAAACACGTCTAAATGAAACGTTTCGCATTCTGCGTAGTGAACGGCACGACTTTTTAAAGCATATTTCCGCTATTCATTATATGTTAGAAAAAGGAAGCAATTCAGAAGCTAAAACGTACTTAGATTCGTTAGTAGATAGTTATGAGGAAACTAACCTCTCCATTAAAGGAGAAACAGGAGTAGTCGCAGCTGTTTTACACCAAATGTATAAACGAGCTACAAGTATAGGTTGTTCTGTCTATTATGATTTAGATGTTCCTATATCCTCTTTACCGCTTACCGATAAGGATACAGTGGCACTCATTAGTAATTTACTCACAAATAGTGTAGAAGCATGTGAAGATTGGCTAAAGGAAAGAGAGGAGCAGCCACTCCTATCTTTACAATTTTATAAAAGAAGCGGACTTTACATATTAATATGCAAAAATAACTCATTGCCATTAACTTCAAATGTTTTAGATCGTCTTTATGATAAGTACGGTGAAACAACGAAAGGTGGCAACCATGAAGGACTCGGCACTAAAATAATTCATTCAACCGTCCAGCAATATAACGGATTACTTGATTTCACCTACAAAGATGAACAATTCTCCGTAAAAATTAAAATACCGGCTATTCATTAATACATAACTTTCAATAGTTAAAGAGGCTGAGTCAAGACTAATGTAATCACCTCAAAAGACGAAATATTGCAGGTTTAGCGGAGGAAATATACGTAGACTCCTACCATGAAAATATAACACTAAAATATGGAAAAATGGCAATACTAAATTAGACGCAGCTTATTCTTGTTTTTTGAGGAGAGCGTCATACTCAAAAATCTATCGACTTTTTGGGATCGCTTTATGAAACTTTTGGTTCAACTAGTGTCACGGTGTAGCCTAAATTTTCTAATCTTCGTAGTGAATGTCTAACAATGGACTGTTGTCTTTGCTTATCGAAGTAGTCTTCTCCTAGATCTACGTACATTTCCTTTCGTGTTAAGAGATAATAGGAGATTCGTAACATCGCATGGGCTACAACAACTGCTGCACGCTTTTTACCTTTACGTGAAGCAGTCCGACGGTAAAGTGCACCAAGGTAGTTTTTAGACCCTCGAACAGAATGAGCTGCTTCAATGAGTGCTGATTTAAGATATTTGTTTCCTTTCATCGTTTTGGATGACTTACGTTTTCCAGCACTTTGGTTATTTCCTGGAACTAAACCCGCCCATGAACATAGTTGGGGTGCAGTCGGGAATTGCTCTTTTATATTTGGACCAATTTCTGCAAGCATTTGTTCCGCCATTTTTCTTCCAATGCCAGGAATGGAATCTAAACGATCTATGTCTTCTTGATCGTCTTCCATCCTTTTTTCTATCTCTTTGTCTAGTTTATCGATTTGCTCAGTTAGGAAATCGATATGATCCATAATCGTTTTTATCATAAATCGTTGATGTTCTTGAATATACCCTTGAAGTGCGAGTTTCAATTCATCTTTTTTATTTTTCATTCTTCCTCTCGCAAAGTTTGTTAACTCTTCAAGGTCTTCATTCCCTTCCGCTATGGATCGAAGCATATCACGAGAAGAAACTCCCATAATGTCAGAAACAACAGAGCCAAGCTTGATATTAGCTCCTTCTAACACTTTTTGAATCCGATTATATTGTCTGGCACGTTCTTCAATTATGCTACGACGATAACGCACAAGTTCACGTAATTCTCGCTGATTTCGGTCAGGAATATAACTAGCTTTAAGTAAACCGTGACGAAGTAATTTGGCAATCCATTCGGCATCTTTCACATCGGTTTTACGCCCAGGAACAGCTTTAATATGTTGAGCATTCACAACTAGAAATTCAATACCTTCTGCTTCTAGTAAATTGACAATAGGTTTCCAGTAGACACTTGTACTTTCCATCGCCACATGGGTACAGTTGTGTTTCTTAACCCAGTCCACCAACTCTATAAGATATATAGTTTTAGTTGAAAAAGTTTCAATCTCCTTTCCTTTTGCTGTAATGGCACATGCAGTAATGCTATCCTTGTGGACATCCATACCACAAGCATTCTCAATGATTACTTCCATTGAAAACATCCTTTCTACGGCGAAGAAGTTTTGAGGCTGGTGCAACAACCAGAATAGGGTTAATCTACCATGAGTGCTTCCCATAAAGGGAGCAACAATCTGTGATGCACCGTGGTCGAAGGAGTCAGACTGCGGGGAGGGCTCACACACACCAAGGAGTCACGACCTTCCTCATCCAGCCGTAGCATTAGTATAGCCACGCAAAAACCATTTTCATTCTCTGTGGTGTATAGCTTGTAATACATGAAAGACTGCGGGAGGAAAGGCATAGGTGAGACCCCGCAGTGCGCAGCACGAGGAGGCTCACCAGCTACGAAAAGTGAAGGCGGCTCGACCTGGCCCGACAAGCATAAGACAGGCGCTGCAGTTGGGCGCTCTTTGCCCAACGGAAGTGACTGGCTTATGTCTCGAGGGCCAAGCCGCCGTAACTAGACACGCCCGCGGAAAGCGAAGTATATTTCCGGAGCGGGTTTTCCCCGAGTATTTTTGTTCGTTTTTTACTTTGATTAAAATAGTTATGTCCCAACCTCTTTAACAATCTAATCGATAAATTAAAAACTTTTCATACGGGTTATGTTCGTAACGAGGTAACAGTACTTCTTGAAATAAGTAAAAAGGAGTCTGTTCTTCTAAATAATACGTATATTCGTTTGCAGGATAATAAAGAATGATATCAAGTTTACGCGGTTCCACCTCATATGAAGCTAATATATTTCTTACTACTTTCATAAATATTTGAACGGTGAAAGGATTAAAGAAATAAAAAACATTGTCTTCTTTACTTATTGAATAGTTTTCAGCTAAACATTGAAAAAACTGAATTTGGTCGCCGATTTCTCTTCTTTTTAACCAATATTTCCGCCTATTTTGAAGGGCTTCTTTATAAAACGTTTCGTCCATTTCAATACCTGTTGCTCTGGTACCAAAAAAATGATGCACAAAAAAGTTCAACCGACCCTTTCCACAACCAAAATCAATAATACGGTCTTTGTTCGTTAACGAATATTGCTCGAAGAATAATACAAGCGCCTCATAGGGTGTAGGCTCATATCGATGATAATGGAAGGAAGAGTGAAATCCTTTTTGCACCTCTGATGTTTCAATATTTAATAATTGATCATAGTACTGTTCTTGCATATATATTTCTCCTAAAAACTTATTCTTTCCATCACCAATATAACATACGAAAAAAATTACGGAAAAATTTTTATAAAATGTGTACCATTTTCGAATATTCTGTTATATAATAAAATAAATTATAATATAACTGTATTAATACAACTTAAGGAGGAATATAAAAAATGAGTAGAGTTGAACGGAAAAACATGATCGAATTTCTTGAGTTAATGAAAGGAACAGACCCACTTACATTTGCTTACATGACAGACCATGATATTGAGCATTTATACAATAAAGTTTACGAACAAATGGTGTTTGATCATCATAATTAAAAAAGCTCACCATCTGGTGAGTTTTTTTATGAAGGCTAAAGTAGATTTTCGATTAAAAACAATACTTTTAGGAAGGTTTCATTTTAATATTTCAACTGATATATCAAAAACATTCCATAAAAATAAAATGAAAAGGATAGATAATGCCCAAGCTAATAATGGATTTTTGTGGTGAATCTTTAACATGACAAACATGACAATAAGAAATAGAAATGACCATTTCATATTCCAACCGTTATAATGATTGATTAAATTTAAGTAGTTTAAATTGACGTACTCGACAACCCAATATGTAACGATCCAAAATAAAATCCAGAAAAATTGGTTTTGTCTTTTTTGTGGAAAGCGTCCAAGATATATTAAAACAGTTGCTGGATAAACAATTACCATAATCATCAAATTGATAAATGTGTGGTTTTGTAATATAGTCTCGCCAAAAAATGTTTCTTCGTATGTCCACATAGAATAGTTATAGAAAAGGAAGTTTTTCAACAAATCTACACAAATAAGAAAAAGGATAGTTGGATAATAAAGTCTCCACCTTTTCCAATCTCCCCATATTACTCCAGCAATAAAAAATAAACCGTTAAATATAAAGTGCATTATTTTCTCCTAATTATCATATTCCAATAATTCCACTTTTATTTTCTTCAAATATTTGGAAGTTATACTGTGCTGCTCCTATTAACTAAAAAAAGCGATGTAGAATCCACATCGCTTTTCCTTATTTAACCTCTACTAACTTGGCTTGAACTTTTTTTGCTTCTTCTTTTTGGCCCTCAGGATTTGTATCTGGCTCTTCCATCGGTTTTGCACGTTTGATGAAGAAGGCTAAAACTAGCGCAACAACAGAAATGCAAGTTGCTACAAAAAACGCATCATTAATTCCCTCTAACGTTGCTAGCATGGAAACCTCTTGCTCTAATGCTGCTAATGCCGCTCCCGACGGTTGGCTTCCTAGATCACCTACAGCTTTTTCCATCATAACATTTCCGTGTGTTACACTTCTGTTTGCCATTACTGTAACGAGTAACGCCGTTCCAATGGCACCTGAAACTTGGTTCAATGTATTATTCATCGCTGTTCCGTGTGGGTAAAAGCTTCTAGGTAATTGATTTAAACCATTTGTAGAAACAGGCATCATTACCATCGAAATACCAAACATTCGGATTGCGTGAAGAACCATTAAAAACCCGTATGTCGTTTCCATCGTTAACTCACTTAAATAATACGTTGTAACAACAAGAATCGTAATACCACTGATTGCTAACACTTTTCCACCAAATTTATCGAATAGCTTTCCTGTAATTGGTGACATAAAGGCCATTGCTAAAGCACCCGGTAAAAGCATTAATCCTGCTTCAAATGGGTCAATTCCACGTATTGTTTGAACATAGATAGGTAATAATAGCATCCCAGAAAACATCGCCATGTTAAGGACCATCGTAATAACAGAAGAAAGAGCAAACATTGGGTATCGATACACACCGAAGTTTAACATTGGTTTCTTTTGGTAAGATTGGCGTAGTATAAACCATAGTAAAGCTATTGCACCGACAATAATGGTTAAGTATACTTGCGGGCTTCCCCATCCAGCATTACCAGCTGCACTGAATCCGTAAAGAATTCCTCCAAACCCAATACTTGATAAGACAAGCGAGAAAATATCTAATTTCAAATTTACTTTTTGTTTTTTATCTTTTAATAAGAAATACCCTATTAAGACAACGATTATGGCAATTGGAGTTAAGAAATGAAAGAGCATTCTCCAATCATAGTTTTGAACAATCCACCCTGACAAAGTCGGTCCAATTGCTGGAGCTGCCATCATAATTAGTCCAAACATCCCCATAGCAGAACCTCTACGTTCAACAGGGAAACTTACTAACATTACGTTCATTAAAAGAGGCATCATAATGGCAGAACCAGCTGCCTGCAACATTCTACCTGTTAATAAAATAGGAAAAATATGAGCTGCTCCTGCAACTATTGTCCCTATCGTAAATAAGCCCATTGCCACTAAAAATAAATGACGGACAGAATACTTTTGAATTAAAAAAGCTGTCATCGGAACTAATACTCCATTGACAAGCATAAATCCAGTAGCTAACCATTGGACGGTTGAAGGCTCTACATTCAAATCAACCATTATCGACGGTAAAGCAATATTTAGTAAAGTATTATTTAAAAAAGCAATAAAAGCCCCAATCATTAACACGGTGAGGATTCCATATGGAGGACGCGAAGTCTCTTTTATGGATTGGTCCATGTAATTTCCCCCTATACTTAAAGTTCATTATTTATACTTACGTTATATAAACTATATAATATACCATTAGTTCAATTATTTCAATTGGTAAATCTTCTGATTAAATTAGTGTTTGTACTGATGAAGAAAATCATGTACTATTATTTTTGTACTAATAGTTCAATTTAGATGAAAGGTGATTATATGAACGAACGAAAACTACATGTTATAAAAGTAGCTCATCAACTATTTATAAATAAAGGTTTCCATACTACGTCCATTCAAGACATATTAGACGCTAGCGGAATTTCAAAAGGTACCTTTTATAATTATTTTTCATCTAAGAATGAATTATTTAAAGAAGTTTTTACATCTCTTTACGTTGATTTAGAAAAAGAGCGGGAAGCCATTTTAAACGGGAAAGATCGTACATCTCTCGACCCTTTTATACAACAAATGGAATTTCAGTTAAGAAAAAACAGAGCTAATCGTGTTCTTCCTTTATTCGAAGAAGCTTTTTTCTCGAAGGATGAAGAGCTAAAACAATTTATAACTGGTGTTCAAATAAAAACAATCAATTGGGTGTTCAATCGGTTTATTGATATTTTCGGAGAACAAAAAAAAGCCTATTTATTAGATGGAGCCATTATGTTCATGGGTTTACTTCATCAAAATTTACGTTACGAAGCTTTAGCACATGGAAAGAATGATAACTTACAACTTGTAGTACAGTTTACAGTAGACAAAATCGTTCATATCATTGAAGAATCTTACCGGACAAAAAGTCAATTGTTCGAGCCAGAATTAATAAATAACTGGATTCCAAAAGACCAAAATAAACACGAAAACTTACGTCGTCGTTTACGCGAGGAAATTGAAACGCTAAAAGGAAAGCTCGGAGAAAACGAAATGAAATACGTGGAACTCGTTGAATTTATTGAGGATGAACTAATTGATGCAAAAAAACCTCGAAAATTCCTAATTGAAAGTACGTTGAACACATTAGAAAAGCACTTTCCATCAAGTGAATTACAAGAGCTAAAAAAAGTTATTATAGAATTTATGTAATATATACCGATAAAAAATGCTACAACCTTTTATGGTTGTAGCATTTTTTTATGATGGAAGTACAACGTTTTCGTTTTCTTCGTGCACACTTTCATTTTTACCCTTTACTAAAATAGTATCACGATCTCGATATAGCAATACGGACGCTAAAATAAACGATAATATATCAGCGATTGGGAACGCAAGCCAAACACCGATAAGTCCAAAAAATTGAGGTAATATTAATACTAATGGAATTAAAAATAGTATTTGTCTCGACAGTGATAATATTAAAGCTGGTTTTGGTCTTCCTAATGCTTGATAGAGGCCACCCGCAACTACTTGAACCCCTACTACAAAAAAAGTAATAAATAATATTCTCATCGCAAATGATCCTTCTTTTATGACTGTCGGATCAGACGTAAAAATACGTAAGAACGGGGAAGGTATAAACACTAACATTAACGAAATAACAGCAGCACATACTGTTACGATTTTCAATGTAATCCAAATCGTTTCTCGCATCCGTTCGAATTGCTTTGCCCCGTAGTTATATCCGACAATCGGCATCATACCTTGCATAATTCCGGTAATCGGAATAACAGTAAACATTAAAATACGTTGAATGATTCCAAAAATACCAACATACATTTCGCTCCCATGTTGGATAAGCATTGCATTAATCGCAATCATCATTAAGCTTCCCGCTGCTTGTTGAACGAATGCAGGCATACCTACTGCTAATACTTCTTTTACAATCCCAAACTTCAACTTTAAATTTTCCATCTGTAGAGATAAAGAGCTTTTCCCTGCTAAAAAGTATTGAAAAATCATCCCTGTAACTGCTATTTGGGAAATGACTGTTGCAATAGCTGCACCACGAACCCCCATGTTAAAACCAAAAATAAAAATTGGGTCTAGTATAATATTAATAATTGCCGGGACAATCATCGTGTACATGGCAAACTTGGCATTCCCTTCAGAGCGAACAATATTATTCGCAGCAAATCCGAATGAAAAGAAAAAGGTACCAAACATGATTGGGAACATGTACTCCATCGCGTACGGTAAAGTCGTAGGAGTTGCCCCAAATAGTAATAATAAAGGCTCTAATGCAAAAAATGCGATGAAAAGTCCGATAATACTTACAATAATAATTAAGGAGATAATATTACCGAATACTAAATTAGCTTCTCCGCCTCTTTGTTCTCCTAATCTACGAGAGATAACAGAAGCTCCTCCCATCCCTAATGCTGCGGATACTGCCATGACAATCATCATTAACGGGAAGGCGATTGTTGTTCCGGCAACTGCATCAATTCCAACTCCATAAGAAATGAAAATAGTATCTACGACGTTGTACAATGTCATCACGAACATACCAATCATTGCAGGAATAGAAAGGTTACGTAACAACGTTGTAATTTTTTGTTTTCCTAATAGCTCCGTTTGTTGTTTAGGATTCATTATTCTCCCCCCTCGTTCAATTTACATATGTTATCTTTTACTTTACTTAGCCAAAATTTAAATAGTGCTAATTCCTCTTTAGAGAATCCAGCCAATATTTTTTCTTCCATATCGGACATATCTTCCCAAATTTTTTGATCTAGTTCTTTCCCCTTATCTGTAACAGTAATAATTTTTGCTCGTTTATCCTGTTCACTATCTGCTTTTCCAATTAAGCTTTTGCTTAGTAGTGAATCGATAATCCCAGTCATCGTTGATGCTTTTACATATAATTGCTGTTGAAGTTCTACTTGAGTTTGTGGACCGTGCTGCACTAAAATATATAATACTCTCGCTTGAGCTACTGTTATGTCAAAATGAGCTAGCCGTTCGTTTGATAAGTTATGATACAAATGGGCAACCATTCCCACTTGATATCCAAACTTTTTTTCGATATTACGTTCCAAAATTAGTTACCTCCCTAACTAAAAAAACACTTTCATATAATAACATCATGTTATAAGTAATACAATCAATAAACTCATTTTATTTAGCTCCCTAATAATTCGTGTTACTAAAGTTGCTTTCATATAGGCGCATTTTGATAGGAATAGAAGAACAAAAGCGCAGGCGTTTCGTTCTGGCCCATACAAACTGGACTGTTCCGGTAGGAGATAAAGGAAACACGGCGACGGAGGAGCCGATGTTGACTTATCGTACGGACGGAACGGGAAGTTTAATAGGGCCTAAGCGACGGAGCTAGACGTAGTAACACAAAGTTAGTGGTTACCCACAACTTTCCACTCATATAGTTTCCTGGTAAACGATAAAAAAACACGCAACATATAGTTACGTGTTTTTTCGCTAGTTTCATTCAAACGTATCAATAATCTTTTTCGCTTGAACCATCCCGTTATCAATACAGTCAGGGATGCCTACACCATAATAGGAACACCCAGCTAAAAGTATCCCTGGATAAGTAGCTTCTAATTTTCCCTCTAGTGATGAAACTATTTGCGGATGTGTAATTTGGTACGTTGGCATGTTGTTTAGCCATTCCGTAATTTCGGTAGTAACTGGGTCTGCAGTAATACCTAAACTTTTCTTCACATCTTCGAGGGAAATTTGTAGTAATTGTTCTTTATTCATTCCTTTTATCGAATGAAAGGACGGATGACTACTTTTATAAAAAAGACGAACGAGTAAATTGCCTTGTTGAGAGGTGTGGGTCCATTTACGACTTGTCCACGTACAAGCATTGCAAGAAAGGGCATCTGTATCAACCGTAATAAAACCAGTACCGTCGGCAGGTAGTATAGAATCTGGTACATCATATCCAACATATACACTTATTAGCGAGCTATTTTCAAATGATTGGAACTCGTCTTGAATGGATTTATCTGCTAAAAGTGAAGCAGTTACACTATGAGGAACACTTAACATTACATAGTTAGCCTCTACTTTTTCTCCATTTTGAAAAGAAACCGTATAATACCCATCATTTTTATCGATACTTGTCACTCGCTCGTTTTTCCAAATTTCTACTTCGTCTAATTTCTGTTCGTACGTATCTATTAAAGTACCCATTCCACCTTCAAAAGAGATGAATTTCCTCCCGCTGCCACTTTGGAATTTTTTCTTATTCGCTTCTAAACCTTTAATGATACTTCCATATTCCTCTTTATAATCAAATAAATAAGGTAGTGTAGAGGAAATCGTTAAATCTTTCAAATCACCTGAATACACTCCAGATAGTACTGGTGCAATTTGCTTTTCAACGAGTTCTTCTCCTAAGAAATACGTTAAAAAATCTCCGATCGAATCATCTTTTGTAAATGTATCATTTTTTATATATAAATCTTTTAACGCAGCAACTTTTCCTTCTGCAGAGATTAAATCTGTTGTAGCTAATGATTCAACCGATAAAGGGATTCCGAAAATTGTATCAGCTGGAATTGCTTTTAATGAACCTTCGTTGTATAAGAAGGAACGGCCAGTTGCATTGTATACGACACTATCTTCTAGCCCTAACTCTTTTATAAACGACATACTGTTTGCTTTTCTAGCAACAATGGAATCTGCTCCAGCTTCCATAATGAAATCGTTATTTTCAACCGTCCGGATTTTACCACCAAGCTGATTCGAAGCTTCTGCCAAAATTAAACGTACATCTGCGTTCGTTTCTTTTTTCCATTTTTGCAACTCCCACATTGCCGATAAACCAGTTATTCCTCCACCAACAACTAAAACTGTTTTCATGACATTAGGCACCACCAATACGTTTCTTTTGATAACAAAATAATACCATATTTATTCTTTTATTAATGTGACTCATGTTACAAAAAAGTGAAAGAGGTTGGGACATAACTATTTTTATCAAAGTAAAAGACGAACAAAAAGTAGAGTGGAAATAAGCCGCTCCGGAAATATACTTCGCTTTCCGCGGGCGGCTGGTGAGCCTCCTCGTGCTAAAGCACTGCGGGGTCTCACCTATGCCTTTCCTCCCGCTGGAGTCTACGTATATTTCCTCCGCTAATTCTACAATCGTTCGTCTTTTATCAAGATTATATTAGTTTTGTCTCAGCCTTTTCACTATTAGTTATTATAAGTTTTCTAAAAATAAGCGGACAACATCCGCTCCACCGATTAGTGTACCGAGTGAGCTTCCTAAGTTTGCCAATACAACAATTAACAATATGCGAGTTACTTTATTATTCCAAAAGCCTTTCACACTATAAACGTCTTCTGATAATCTTTCAAAATCGCGAACACTAGGCCTACGAAGTAACGCTTGTACTAATCCAGCGAACCAGCCTGCTGCAAGTAATGGGTTCAGTGATGTTATAGGTGCCGCAAAAAAGGCGGTTAAAATAGCTAATGGGTGACCGAAGGCGATTGCTGTTCCGATTGCCGAAAAGGAACCATTCCATAAAATCCAGCTAATCGTCTGTTGCATCCCTGCTGTAGGGTTTGAAATAAATGTATACGCAATAACAGCTAAAATAAGAATTGGAATCATCCAGCCGATTATTTTTGGCGCTTTCGATTTTGGTGGTAATTTTGTTAATTCTTTTAAATCGTGCTTTTTAAAGATTTCTTTCCGTATACCTGGCACGTGAGCCGCACCTAAAACAGCTACAACTTTATTTCCAGGTGCTCTTTTAATTTTTTCAGCTAAATATTGATCTCGTTCATCAATAAGTGGCGTCTTTAATTTAGGAAAAGATTCCGTGAACTCTTCCAACATTGCATCTAACATATCTTGCGATTTTAATTTTTCTAGATCTTCTTCCGATACTTTTTCATTGCTAAAAATACTATAAATAATTTGCATTAATAATTTTGCTTTACCGAATAAGCCGATATTACCCCAAATTCGAGCAAACGTAATTTGAATATTGCGGTCCGCTAACACTAATTGTGCACCAATTTCTTTAGCTGACTCAATTCCTTGAATCATTTCTTGACCAGGCTTAATATCCATTTCTTTCGCCATCCGCTTTTGAAAGGACGAAATGGCTAAATTCATTAAAAGAAGGGATGCTTTTTTCTCCTTAATGACTTTAAAGATATCCATATCCTTCCACTGATTGCCTGCCATAATCGATTGATATCTCGGCTCATCCAGCTCCACACAAACAGTATCAGGCTGTTCTCGTTCTATTACCTCTTTTACTTCTTCTGCACTTTTTTTCGAAACATGAGCAGTACCAATTAAGATTATTTGTTTACCTTCATAGTTTAACGTTGTAATGTTTCCTTCCGTCATATGTACCTTCCTTTAATACGTCATCGCATCTCATATAGTTTACATTCTATCACAATATTACCAAAAAGATTTCGTTCTATATAGTGTTCGACATAATGAATAAATGTCCTTCCTTTGAACAGGAAAGACATCCAAATTTATAAAGACTTAATATTATTATTTACGTTGATACTCCCCACTGTTAGTAGCCCATTACGGTTTTCTTAATAGTTGTTCCATTTTGCTACTAACTAACGGTTTACTGAATAAATAACCTTGTCCATTGTGACAGCCATCTTCTAACAAAATATTCTTTTGACCTACTGTTTCAATTCCTTCTGCTATCACCCCAATGTTTAGTTCTGTAGCAAAAGAAACAATTGCCTTTACAATCGAACGACTATGTTTTTGCTGATCAATATCCCGTACAAAGGACGCATCAATTTTTAAAATATCTATCGGTAAATCTTTTAAGTTACTAAAATTGCTATATCCTGTGCCAAAGTCATCTATAGAAAGGAAAACACCCATTTCTCTAAGTTGCTTTAGTGTGTTGATCACATTGTCAATATCAACAAATATACTTTCCGTTATTTCTAGTTCAATCCATTGAGGATCCAATTTATATTCTTTTAACAACTGTTCTATATTATTTATAAAGTTCGGTTCACAAAGTTGCGGGACTGAAACATTAATAGATAACCTAACAGGAGCCAACCCTTTTTGTTGCCATTGTTTCGTTTGTTTTATCCCTTCTTCTAAAATCCACTGTCCTAAAGGAATGATTAGTCCAGTTTTTTCAGAAATTGGAATAAATTTATTAGGCGATACTACACCTAAATCAGGGTGATTCCAACGCACTAACGCTTCTATACCTACTAGCTTTCCTGTTCTCAAGTCTACTTTCGGTTGGTATACGAGGAAAAAGTGGTCTTTTTGTATTGATTTTTTTAACTCTTTTTCTAAATGTATACGCTCAAGTGATGCTTTTTCCATATCGTCTACGAAATATCGGAATCCGTTTCTTCCAACATCTTTCACTGATTGCTGTGCAATATCTGCTCTCTTTAATAATATTTCTGATGTTAGCCCATTATTTGGGTATGCAGCAATTCCAATGCTACTACTTACTTGATAGTATTGCTCGCCTACTTGAATTGGCTCATAAACTAGAGCTTTAATTTTTTCTGCAATTTTGTCTACTTCGGTTTTGTCATGAACGCTGGATAACAGAATAGCAAATTCGTCTCCTTCAAAGCGAGCAACAATATCCGTATCACTTACACATTGCTTTAGTCTATTAGCTGTTTCTAATAATATTAAGTCACCAAACTCTCTGCCTCTTTCATCATTAATCCGCTTGAATCTATCAATATCCAAAAACATAACATATAGCTTGCCTTTTACACGCTTTGCCTGGTGTATCTCCTTTTGGAAATAATCCATAAAAAATTTACGATTTGGAAGATCTGTTAGCGAATCATGATACGCTAAATGGTATATAACATTATCTGCCTTTTTCTTTTCCGTTATATCATTACGAATGGAGACGTATTGATACGGTTGCCCTTGATCGCTTAAAAAAGGAACGATTGTCGTATCAACCCAATAGAAAGTGCCGTCTTTCGCCTTGTTTTTTACTTCTCCACGCCAAACGTTTCCAGACGTAATCGTTTTCCATAAATGTTTGAAAAATTGTTTATCGTGGTGGCCGGAGTTTAAAATCCGGTGGTCTTGACCTATTAGCTCTTCTCTCTTGTATTTGGAAACACGACAAAAATGGTCATTAGCATATATTATTTTTCCATAGCTATCTGTAATAGCTACGATTGATGATTGGTCTAAAGCATACTTTATATCAAACAATTCTTTTTCCAATAAATATTCGTTAAAATTAGCCCCGTTCATCCTCACGTTTATCACCTAGAGTTTTTACTTTAATTATATATTGCAATAACATTTTACGTATGTATCAAAGTGAACAGATTATGACATTTTACCCATGCGTACATTGGAAATAGAAAATACCTATTCGACTGAATAGGTATTAGTAGCTGTTTATAACATTAGATAATTCATTATATAGCGTTAGTGTCTCTTGAGGATCTTTTCGATTAATGATTATATAACTTTCCCCATTCTTTATATAAAGAAATGGAGCATAATTTTTATACACGAAAAGCTTTCCTCTTCCGTATGGTTCTTCTAAACGAAAGTTACCCTTTAAACGACCTGCTGCTGCAAATCCATTCGTTCTCATTTCCACCTCTGGTAAAGCATCTAGTAGTGCAATTTCTTCAATTTCAGCTAGCTTCCAATTTTCCCCGTAGTTTCCTGAAATAATGAGTTCATTATCCGTTATTTCGACTTTGTTATCTTGAAACCCGATTAATAATGTCAGTCCAATAAAAAGGAATGTTATGACAGAAAATATTACTGTCCATAAAGTCGTTTTTTTCCTTTTAGAAGGTAGGTCATATTTTTGAATATAGATGATTCCGCCTAGCAATACGATTAAAAAGACGGCTAAGCCTATTTCAAAACCGTACGGGACTTGAAATATTCCTAAAATAACAGATACGAAAAGAATATAAAATGTATAGAGAAGTAGCTTACCTATAGCTTGCGGATAGCCGTTTTTTATTAACTGCTCTTGTTCTTCTAGCGGTCTGTTGTTAAATCCGTTAATAAGCGAGTAGTTTTTTAATTTCACTACTAAGTAGGTGAGTCCCCCATGTATGATTAAAGTAAAACCCATTGTAATAATAAAAATGATTGTACTTTTTGACATACCTACGCACCTCCATTCGTTATATGATATGCTAAAAAAAGGAAGTCTAATCGAAAAAGAATTAGGTGTATTTACTTTATTTACGAGTGGTAGACGAAAAAGTTTCAATATCATTCTGGTAATAGGAGGTTGAAAAAATTGCTTGAACTACAGAGTGAGTTTACGAATAAAATTATGGCAGTTTACGGGCAGAAAGGAAAGGATTTTCTAACTAACTTAGAAACGATCATTTCTTCCTATGAAAAGCGTTGGCATTTGAACATTCATAGACCTTATGAATTATCGTATAACTATGTAGCACCTGCTACTCGTAAAGATGGAACAGAACTCGTTATTAAGATAGGTGTGCCTACTCCTTCTTTTACAATGGAATATGAAACGTTACGTATGTTAGCTAGTCCTTCTGTTGTAAAATTAGTAGATGAGGATATTGCTAACGGGGTGTTATTGTTAGAAAAAATACAGCCAGGAAATACGTTAGCTACTGTAGATGATGACGTAGAAGCGACAGAAATAGCTTCGACGGTCATGGCAAAATTGTGGAGGCCTCTTCCCTCTCACTACCAATTAAACCTTCCAACAATGACAGACAGAGAAAAAAGCCTTGAATCTATAGTGCAGTCGAATTGGAATGGCTGTGGTCCTATTTCTAAAGTAATTTTATATGAAGCTCTAACACTTTTTAAACAATTACATAAAACAATTGATCAACAATACATACTTCATGGTGATTTACATCATTACAACATACTTCAATCTGACAATAATGAGTGGAAAATCATTGACCCTAAAGGATTAGTTGGGGATCGGGAATACGATGTTATTCAATTTTTATTAAACAAATTACCTTATGAAAATAAAATTTCAATACTAGATAGGCGAATAAATATATTAGTAGAACAGTTAGGTTTGAATAAGGAGCGCATTTTAGGTTGGGGATTTGCCCATAGCGTATTAAGCACGTGTTGGTCCGTAGAAGAAGGCAGTTTAGATGAAAATTTCTTTCATAGTATCGGAGTTTTTCAACAACTAATAGAAAGAGGCTGAGACAAAACTAAAATAATCATGATAAAAAACGATTATCGCAGAATTAGCGGAGGAAATATACGTAGACTCCTCGAAAAATGCCTCCGCATTTTTCTTCGTGCGATGTTTCGCTGCCGAAGCTTTCCTTGTCCTGCGGGAGGAAAGGCATAGGTGAGAAGATAGCAGTGCTTTAGCACGAGGAGGCTCACCAGTACGAAAAGTGAAGGCGGCTCGCTCTGGCCCGACAAGCATAAGACAGACGCTGCAGTTGGGCGCTCTTTGCCCAACGGAAGTGACTGGCTTATGTCTCGAGGGCCAAGCCGCCGTAACTAGACAAGCCCGCGGAAAGCGAAATATATTTCCGGAGCGGGTTATTTCCACTCTACTGTTTTTTGTTCTTACTTTGATAAAAATAGTTATGTCCCAACCTCTTACTGTTCTACCGTAAATCTTTTCGTTTTACTAGATAACGTTCCGGACAATGTATGTAACGCTTTTCCTATTTCATTTGTTCTTTCCATTTGCTCAATTTGATTTTCACTAATCGAGAACATTTCTTCTGTACTAGCCGATGTTTCTTGAGATACCGATAGAAGATTAACTGTCGCCTGCTCTAGTTCTGGAAATACTTCTTCCACATTCTTTAATTCTTTTTCTATCAGATTCAAGAAATTATTTAATCCATGTATTTCGGTCATTAAAACATCAAAAGAAGCTTTAGAATTTGATGCCATTTCAATATTTGTGTTCAGTTTTATTAAGATTTCATCAAATTGTTCAGTAGCAACAACAGTAATGTTCTCCATATTCGTTATCGTATCTGTAATTTCTGTAGCAGCAAGAGAAGATTGATCTGCTAGCTTTCTAATTTCCGTTGCAACAACTGCAAAGCCCCTTCCAGCATCTCCTGCTCTAGCAGCTTCAATAGATGCATTTAACGCTAACAACTTTGTTTGCTCTGTAATGTTATGAATAATCTCTACTAGCTTTGAAATCGACTTCGAGTTACTATTCACTTCTTTTATCGTATCTGTTAAAAGCGCAAAATCATTTTTAAATCGATGAATGGTAGACATTAATGTATCAATATTTCTTTCTCCATCATTCGCTGAGCCATTCATCGTCTTTGAACTTTGGAACACATTTTCCATGTTATTAATCATCAAAGTAATTCGCTCATTCATTTCCTTAAAGTTATTAACACTATATTCTGAATGACTAGCCGTTTGCTCTGCTCCAATTCTAACAGTGTTAATCGCTTCAATTAACTGTTGACTTGAATTTAACGTATTTTCTGAAGAATGATTTAATAGTTGACCGGTTGACTCCAATTCTTTTGTTGTATGGTTAATTTCTTGTAAAATTGTTTTCATTTGATCAATCATACTGTTGTAGCTTTTGCTCAGCGAAACAATCTCAGGTACCGTCGTTTGGGCATTTACAATCTTTTGTAGATTCCCTTCTCTAACGCCTCTCATCGTATTTCGCAAACTTGTTAATGGTCTTGTAACAGTACGAACAAACAAACTAATGATAATAATAAAAATAATTGTTCCTATTATAGAAGCAATAACATTAAACGTTGCCATACTACTAACAGAACCTAAATACGTATTCGTCGGTATAAGCATCACGTATATCCCATTAATTTCTTTCAAGTCATGATATACGATTGTATAATTAGTACCCGCAATTCTTTCATGCCTTGTTCCTGTTCTAGACTCAGAAATATGTTTAATTAGTTCTTCCGAGAATTTAGGATCAACACTTTCACTTACTTTAAAAGGAAAAACTTGTTCATCTACTATGTAAAAATAATTGGATTCAATACCTTCCTCTTTTAACTTATTCTGTTGATATCGAACGTTTATTTCTAATTGCTGCTGAAAATAGCTTTCCTCACTTATGTATAAAAACTTTAAATTTTCGGAGATATATGCCATTACTTCTGCTTCTCGTACTAGCCTGTTTTCAATCGTTTCAAGTGCGAAGTTTTTCGTATTGAAATACGAACTAATCCCAACAACTCCTATGGATAGAATGAAAATAGATATGACAATTGTTAATAGCCTTGCTCCTAGTGTAAAGTCTTCTAGTACATTTTTTATCTTTATAAAAACACCCTTCAAAATATAACCCCTCCAGTACTCGCTACTTGAATACGAAAATTATACCGATAAAGTGTTAATTCTATGTTAATTTTCTGTATATTTTTCTAAAAAGAGCCTTTATATTTATTGAGAATATTTAGAAAAGTACTATAATATATACAATTGCTATTGATGGAGGGATAGTTGATGAACGATTTTTTTACATTTTTCCTATTATCTTTGTTTGTCGTAATGAGCCCAGGTATAGATACAGCATTAATTACGAAAAGAACAATATCCGATGGAAAACATGATGGATTCAAAATTGCGCTAGGTATTACAACTGGCTGTTTTATTCATACAATAGCTGCCGCTTTCGGTCTTTCTGCTATTTTGCTACAATCAGCACTTGCGTTTGAAATTATTAAATATGTAGGAGCCTTTTATTTAATCTATTTAGGGGTAACTTCTTTCATCACGAAGAAAAAGAACAGTAGTACGAAGAAAACAGAGGAGAGAGGTAAGAATGCCTTTACTCAAGGGCTGTTAACTAATGTATTAAATCCAAAGGTTGCGGTTTTCTTTCTTACTTTTTTACCGCAGTTTGTATCAGTCGAAGGTAATGCAACGAAACAATTAATTTTAATGGGAGTAACTTACACACTACTTTCCATAACGTGGTTTTTTGTATATGTTTTCTTTATTCACTTTATTCGAGAATGGCTCTTATCTCCAAAAGTTCAACGTGTTATGGATAGAGCAACAGGAATCGTTTTAATCGGATTCGGTTTAAAATTAGCGTTAGAGAGGCAACGCTAAATAATTTTATAAGTTATACGAAGAAGATGCATCATTATGTGCAACTTCTTTTTATTTTAGGTGAACTATCTTGAACTAAATTACTTCCGACAATAAATAATTTTCATCCATCTTATAGATACTAATGTAAATTATTATTAATAAAGGAGCAGAGAAACCGATGAGAAAATGTTACATACTACTCCTTTGCCTTAGTTTGTTAGGATGTCAACAAGCTGAATCTACTCAACATGCGAACAACTCTTCTAAAAATGTCATTATGATCATGGTTGATTCAATGACCGGAGAATTGGTACATGCAAGCTTAAAAGAGGAAGCAGATAAATTCCCAGCACTACAATTCTTAGTCGAAAATGGCAATGTGTACAATGACTTAGTTGCCCCTTTCCCATCCATGTCTGTGTCCATTGAAAGTACATTAATTACAGGTGAAATGCCAAATAAACATTCTGTACCTGGTTTAACATGGTATGATGTCAAAAATGATCGGCTTATTGACTATGGAACATCAATTGAAACTTATAGAAAGCTCGGTTTTAAACAGTCATTAGAGGATTCCTTATACAATTTAAATAACGTCCATTTAAGTAAAGAAACTACTACTATTTTTGAAGAACTACATGACAGAGGCATTAAATCAGGAGCGATTAACTTGTTACTGTATCGCGGAAAAACGGAGCATGAAATCGAGCCTCCTGCTATCATACAATGGACTACGGGACTTAGTGAAAAAATTAAAACAAACGGACCTGATATTTTATCTTTCGGGACCTTTTATCGCCCTAAAGAATTACAAACGGAATTATTGCCTGATGCCCTATTATTAAAAGCTGGGTTATCTGATTACTATGCAACAGAAGCAATAACAAAACTTATTAAAAATAAAGAACAACCTCCCTTTTTATTAGCATTTTTTCCAGATATGGATAAGCGAACTCACCGAAATGGTCCACCTTATGTTCACGGATTAAAAACGGTTGATGATCATTTGCAGCGTATACTAGATGCTTACGGAAGCTGGGAGGAAGCATTAGAGCAAAATGTGTTTATCCTTTTTGGTGATCACGGCCAAGCCTCTTTAGTGGAAAATGAAGAACGAGCAAAGTTAAATTTACATGAACTATATAATCAATATAATATTGCCCCTTTTGGTGAAAAGCCGTCAAGTGGTGATATCGTCATTGCGAATAATCACCGTTCTGCTTACATTTATCCAATAAATAAACAAATTCAAAAAGAAGAACTTGTTGATGTTGGATTACAAGATCCACGAATGGCGATTGTTGCTTCTGAGGAAAATGGCTGGATTGAAGCTTGGAGTCCAGATTATCATCAACCTTTAAAGTTCAAAAAAGGCGGAGAGTGGAAAGATTCATATGGCCAGCAGTGGACTATTGAAGGAGAAGTAGATGTATTGAAATTAGAAATGTCTGATGAAGATAAATTAATAAACTATACCGAATATCCGGATGCATTAAATCAACTATATAGCGCTCTGCATAGCTTACCTAACTCTATTATCGTTACGGCGAAACCAGGCTTTGTTGTTTTTTCGGAAACAACACCTGTCCATAACGGTGGTGGAGAGCATGGTGGATTACATCGTGATGAAACGCTAGCTGTTTTAATCGTTTCTGGAACAGATAAAGAGTTTGAAAACCCACGAATTGTTGACTTAAAAGATTATATTTTAAACTTGTTTGATGAATAGCGCTTAAGAGAGGATGAATATCCTCTCTTTTCGTTTTCTAAAGCAAAATAATAGACAATGATAATCATTATCAATATAATAGATGTAAATACATATTGATGGGAGAGGCTTTTATGTTTATTCAATTAAGAAAAACGGTTGTCACAGAGGGAAATGCTGACAAAGTAATTGAACGTTTTAGCAAACCAGGAATTATCGAACAACAAGAAGGTTTTATTGATTCAACTGTAATGGTAAAAAAAGTTCGCCGTGGCGATGAAGAAGTGATTGTCCAAATACGTTGGGAATCCGAAGAACATTGGAAGCAATGGGAAAAAAGCGATGCACATATTGCTGGTCACAAAGCTAAATTAGGTCAACCAAAACCAGATTATATTGTTCACTCTGAGGGTGGAGTTTACAATGTTGTATCTGTTAAAAAGCCTCTCTAAATTAACATAGAAAGCAGGTCCCTTTTAATATGGCCCTGCTTTTTGCTTTAACGATATAAACTATTTCAGTAGAGTTTTTTTAAACAATCAATTCCCTATCACCTAGTGAATTTTCCAAAAGAACAAGAAGGAAGAATCATTGATTCATATAGATTTGTTAAAAGATTATATACAATATTATTTGTATGTAATCTTTTTATTTGTCATTTTTCCAAAGCAAAAAGTTATTGCATTCTAGTGAAATCGTGTTATTCTATATTTACAACTAATTAGTTTGTTTTCTGAACAAACTAATTTCCCCTTTTCGTATTATTTGTAAGCGTTTTAACACAATAACAGTTAAAACTGTATTTTTTTCTTGTTTAATGTAAGCGGATTCCTGGAAATGAAAGCGATTTTTTAGAAAAGAGGTGCAACAAAATGACAGAACAAACTATGTCAAATCAATTCGTTAACCGTTCGAAAACTTGGCAAATTGGACTTTTCGCATTAAATAATACTGCGACAAACCTTTATATGTTTTTAATGGGATTTATTTCTTATTATGCAACGGGAATTGCTGGACTAGCAGTAGTTGCAATTAGTGTAATATTAACAGCTACTCGACTTTTTGATGGGTTTACTGACCCTATTATCGGATACATTATCGATAAAACAAATACGAAATTCGGGAAGTTTAGGCCCTTTATGCTATTAGGGAATATCATTTTATTAGTAACTGTCCTTGTTTTATTTAATGTAACTCATCATTTACCTGAGAAATTAGTCATGCCATTTTTCATTGTGATTTATTTAATCCACATTATCGGTTACACATTCCAAACTGCTTGTACGAAAGCTGCACAAACAGTATTAACAAATGACCCGAAGCAAAGACCACTATTCTCAGCTTTTGATGCAACGTACAATACGATCGTCTTTATTGGTGGGCAAATTTATGTAGCATCTTATTTAGTTCCAAAGCATGGTGGTTTTAACCAAGCCTTCTTCACAGAATTTAACACATTAGCTATTATTTTAGCTTCCATCTTCACTATTCTTGCTGTTATTTCTATCGCAGAAAAAGATAGAACAGAATACTTTGGTTTTGCTGAAAAATCTGTCAAAACTTCCTTTAAAGATTATTGGCCGGTAATTAAAAGAAACCGACCTTTACAAATGTTAATTGTTGCAGCTTCTACTGATAAATTAGCTGGGTCTATTTTAAGGAATCCTGTTATTCCAGTCATGTTATTCGGAATTTTATTGGGAGATTATGCACTAAGTGGAACAATTTCTATGTTTACGATGATTCCAACTTTAATTATTACGTTTATCGGTGTAGGCTATGCTAGAAAACGAGGATTGAAAAACACGTTTGTTAAAGCAACTTGGGGTGCTGTACTAGCCTATAGTTTACTACTAATATTATTCTTCACTGTTAGCGATCCCGCTTCCATTTCTTTATCTAATATTGGAATCGCTACCATTGCATTTTTTGTATTTTATATATTAGGTCAAGCATTCATGGGGTTAACTGGTAACATCGTAATTCCAATGATAGCGGATACATCCGATTATGAAACGCACATTACTGGGAGATACGTACCAGGGATGATTGGAACCATTTTCTCTTTCATCGATAAAATGATTTCTTCACTTGCAACAACTATTATCGGATTAATGCTCTCCCTTATTGGGTTTAAAACGGTATTTCCTGAAGTAGATACACCATTAACTAATGAATTGTTTTATATGACATTATTCCTTGCCTTCGGTATTCCGATCATCGGTTGGATTATTTCATTAATTGCGATGAAGTTTTATGAGCTTGATGATAAGCGTATGGAACAAATCCAAACCGAAATTGCTGAAGTTAAGCAAATGCTTGTAGAAAAAGGCCAAATTACGGTCCCGGAAGAGCAAGTAAAATAATATACAAATTAACCAGGCTGTCCAGTAAGTCTCAAAACAGTGGAGAAACGAATCGTTTTTCCACTGTTTTGTTTATAATGCTTTCATTCAGAAAGTAGATACAAAATAAGTGGTATAAAGTGTTCATTCTCTATAGATTGGAGCAAACACAACCAATTTAATGAAACATTTGTACTTACAACTAATTAATATTTTAGAATCCTTATAAGGGAAACGAACAATAAAAGTCCTAAAAGTCAATTTCTATTGACTTTTAGGACAGCCCCGTTTTTCTTTGCTTCTTTGAAGTTAACGGTAAAGAAATATGAAAGCTTGTCCCTTCTGCTTCTTTACTCAATACTTTGTATGTTCCACCCATACTTTTAACTACACTAAAAGCAACCATCATACCTAAACCTGTTCCGTTTTCTTTTGTAGAAAAGAAAGGTTCACCGATTCTTAGAAGCTGTGATTCAGTCATTCCTATTCCTGTATCCTTGATTGTAATTTCTATTTGCTGATTACAAAACATCGAGGCTGTTAATGTTCCGCCTTCTGGCATTGCCTCAATACAATTTTTGAAAATGTTAATAAAAAGCTGACGGATTTTTTCTTTGTCGCCCTTATAGCTTATATCTTCTCCTGCTACATTTATATCAACATTGTGCATTTGGGCATACGATTTAATAACATTAATAGACCGTTGCATTTCTTCAAATAGGTTAAGCGGTTCTTGATTTTCCATAGACGGTTTTGCATACGTTAAATAATCGGAAATGATCGATTCTGCAGTTTGCAACTCCTCTAATGCTAATTCAAAGTAATACCTATCATCCGTGTCTTTATATTTTTCTTTTAGCAATTGCAAAAAACCTTTCGTAACCGTTAATGGGTTTCGTACTTCATGTGAAACAGATGCGGCTAAATGACTAACAATCGTTTCCTTTTCAAATTTATGTAATTGAATAATCATATGTACTTTTTCAATAGTACTCTCCATTAAATAAATACTACACCATAAACTAAAAAAACTAATGATTGATAAAAGAATAGCTACTTTTACAACAACACTACTCCCTATAATGTAGCAAGCATAAGGCAGTAAAATTAAAGTAGGTATTACAGTTACTATTGAAACAGTAATTATTTTGTTCCATAAAGAAAGTGAGCGGTAATTTTTTAATACAAAATATATCAAAATAAATATAATAACATATTCTACTACGCTTAAATAAAATCCGATTCCTCCTAAGAAAAAGCGAAAGGTAAGGGAAGAAAAAATAATCGTTAGCCCGACTCTCACTCCCCCATATAACATCCCAATAACAAAAGGTATGAGCCGCAAATCTAAAATCGTATCCCCTAACTCGAACGGAAAGCTCATACATAATATGCTTGTCCCAGAAAAAATAATGGCAAGAACAAATTTTTGTTTATTTGTTTCAAAGGCTGTATGTTCCTTAGAAATGATAGATTGGGAGAATAAAATAGGTAAAATGATAAAAAGCATGTTTACTAAATAGTCTTTCATATATTCAAACAGAAGATTACTCATTATTTTTTCCCTGCCTACTGTTATTTTACTTTCATCCTTATTCTACAATCTTTATAACCCAATGACTATACAATGATAAATAATTAAAACCAATTTTGTGAATCCTATAATCAAACGGTTTTAGGAGGTTATAGGATGAGCACAAATCCGTCCTTTCATAGCAAAGTTTCTTGTTTTTCTGAGTATGATCCGTTAAAAAGAGTCATCGTGTGCGAGCCGCACTATATGACGATTCGTGATGTGATAAACGAAACACAGAAAAAATTCAAAGATGAAGGAATACATATTGAAAAAGCGGTTGAACAACATTATAAATTTGTACAAACGATGCGCGAACATGATATTGAAGTTATTTTATTGCCTTATCATAAAAAATTCCCAGAACAAGTTTTCACACGTGATATCGGCTTTACTTTAGGTCAAACGACTTTCGTTGCTAAAATGGCGAGTGAAGTTCGAAAAGGAGAGGAAGACGTTTTAAAGCAATGGTTAGATGATGAAGAAATCTCCTACTTCAACTTACTCGAAGATAGAATTGAAGGTGGAGACGTTATCATCGATAGAGACACAGTTTATGTCGGTTTAAGTGATCGAACAAATGAAAAAGCAGTCGAGCATTTAAAAGGACTACTTTCTGACTTTGATGTAAAAGGCATCCCTTTCATAGAAACATTTTTACACTTAGACTGTGTTTTTAATGTTGTTTCTCCCGACGTTGCTTTAATATATCCAGAAGCTTTAACGAAAGAGGATATTGAACTTTTTTCTTCCCGTTATGAGTTAATCGAAGTATCAAAGGATGAACAGTTTACACTTGGAACTAATGTGTTAGCAATCGGAAACAATAAAATTATTAGCTTGCCTGTAAATAAAAAAGTAAATGAACAATTACGGAATAAAGGCTTTGAAGTGATTGAAGTGGATATTACAGAAATTATTAAATCTGGCGGATCTTTTCGTTGCTGTACGATGCCACTTTTACGGAGCACGACCGAATAATTATAAAAACTTACAATACTTGTCATGTGGCAAGTATTTTTTTAACTTCTTCTCTATGATTATTTTGACATAATTACGTTTCTCTACTAATACTCTTTATTATCATCGATTGTACGGAAATAAAGATAAGGAGTGAAGTCAAATGGCGATAAAAGCACCACGATTACAAGCTGGCGATGTGATAGGTATCGTCACACTAGGAAGTCCATTAGATGCCAACATTATAAATAACCGAATTCAATATTTACAAAACCAAGGATTTCAAATTGCATATGGACGACATATGTATGCGTATCAAGGGATTGAGGCATCCCCAGCGCCACAACGAGCGGAAGATTTAATGACTATGTTTCAAAATCCAAACGTTAAAATGATTATGCCCACTCGTGGTGGAACTGGTGTACAAAGCATACTCCCTTATTTAGATTTCAATGTAATACGGGCCAATCCTAAAATCATTTCTGGATATAGTGATATTACCGTTTTGCTTAATAGCTTATACCAATTTAGTGATTTAATTTCATTTCATAGTTTAATGCTCATCGACTTTCGTCTAGAAACTCCCGAATATAATTTCAATCAATTTTACGCAGCTACTTCTACTCGCACTTCACCTAGAACGATTGAAAATCCACCTAATATGCCATTAACTAGTTTAGTTCCAGGAAATGCGACTGGTCCAATTGTAGGTGGAAATCTTACTTCCATCGTTAACACATTAGGAACACCATATGAAATTGATACGAAAGGGAAAATATTATTTTTAGAGGAAACGAATGCTCCTTCTACTACCGTATACCGTTATTTCATCCAACTTTTACAGGCAGGAAAATTTGCAGACTGTATAGGTATCGTTATGGGAGAATGTACGAATTGTCTCGTTTCCTATGGAAAATCATATTTGAATTTAATTAATGAACTACTTGTTCCTCTCGGGAAACCGTTAATGATTAATTTTGCAACTGGCCATGGATTATACAAAGCTGCTATTCCAGTCGGGGCTAACGTTACTCTCAACACCACAAATAATACTTTAACTGTTTTAGAACCAACAGTGAACGGGGGTCAGAGCTAGTTCTGACCCCCATTTTTTATACATTCACTTTTTCCTTTTCTAACATTGTGCCATTTTTCATAAAGTTTGTATGCCATAAGAAAGCTTTTTCTAATAGGTGAGGAGTTTGACCACCTCGTGTTAATGCTTCATTATAATAATCCCATAGTTGATTGCGGTATGTTGGATGAGCACAATTTTCAATAATTAACGGTACACGCTCTCGAGGTGCTAATCCACGCAAGTCTGCATACCCTTGTTCTGTTACAACAACATCTACGTCATGTTCTGTATGATCGACGTGTGATACGAACGGAACAATACTAGAAATATTTCCGTCCTTCGCTGTGGACTTCGTTACGAATATTGCTAACCGTGCGTTACGAGCGAAGTCACCTGACCCACCAATTCCATTCATCATCTTCGTACCTGTTACATGAGTAGAGTTTACATTTCCATATATGTCAAACTCTAAAGCTGTATTAATCGATATTAAACCGAGACGACGAATTATTTCTGGATGGTTTGAAATTTCTTGTGGTCTTAATACTAACTTGTCGCGATATTTTTCTAAATTCGGAAATACGTGATTCATTTTTTCTTCTGATAATGTAATGGAGCAACAGGAAGCAAAGTCTACTTTCCCTGCATCAATAAGGTCGAACACGGCATCTTGAAGCACTTCGGAATATACTTGTAAATTTTTAAATTCAGAATGGATCATCCCATGTAAAACTGCATTTGCTACAGAGCCTATTCCAGATTGAAGTGGAGCGAGTTTTTCGGTTAAACGTCCTTCCTTTATTTCGTTACGAAGGAATGACATTAAATGTTGTGCCATTATTTCTGTTTCTTCATCTGGCTTTACAATTGTGGAAGGTGAATCTGCTTGATTCGTAAAAACAATCCCTTTTACTTTAGTAATGTCTAGCGGAATACCTATATTACCGATACGGTCATCCACTTTTGTTAACGGAATCGGGTTTCTTTCTCCTTGTTTACCAGGGTCATACAAATCGTGCAACCCTTCTAATAAAGGTGATTGTGCCATATTAATTTCGATAATGATATTTTTTGCATGTGTTGCAAACGTTAGTGAGTTACCGATTGATGTAGTCGGAATAACCATTCCATCTTCTGAAATAGAAACCGCTTCCAAAATTGCGTAATCAACAGGCTCTATTACGTTCGCTCGTAAAAGTTCTGCAGTATGCGATAGGTGATGATCGACGAATAAATGTTCCCCAGCATTTATTTTCTTTCTCATTGTTGGTTCTGCTTGAAAAGGAAGCCTTTTATGAACGATTCCTGCTTCAGCAAACAATTTATCTATATCTGACCCAAGTGACGCTCCAGTAAAAACATTTACTTTAAAGCTTTCCTTTTCAGCTCGCTTTACTAGCTCTAACGGTACAGCTTTTACATCACCTGCACGAGTAAACCCACTTAATCCCAGTGTCATCCCATCTTGAATCCAGGAAGCAGCTTCTTGCGCAGTAACAACTTTATCCTGTAATCTTTCATCCTTAATTCTATTGTATTGGTCTTGCATTGTATCTCATCCCCTTTTTCACAATCTTTAGAAATATGTTATCTTAATAAAATTGTTATTTGGAGATATTTGATACAAATTAGTAATTTTTTGTTTAAAACAGCATCTTCAATAGTTAAAACAGATATTTTTTTAAAAACCTAATAATTTTCTGAAATAGCTAGAATACGACTGGCTAACTGGTATTCTAACCCCACCTTTCATTTCTAATACAAATGTGGAATGTGTATCGGGAAAAATTTCTTTAATCTGTTTTACATTTACGATATAAGAACGATGACAACGGATAAAAGATTCTCTTGGTAAAACATATTCAAACTCTTGAAGAGAGTTTTTATGTGTGCCGGAAAAACCTTCTGTATACACATGTGTTTTTCTACTCTTCACTTCCAAATATTTTACATCAGAAAATGGAATCGGTTTCCAACCGTCTTGTGTACGAACAGTAACAACTGATTTTCCATCAGTTACTGTCGGATAAATGGCTGTTACACATCCTTGAATTTTCCCTTCATGTTCGAACGGAACCGCCATCCCATGGTAAGGTACACCAAAAACATCCCGGCTATTAAACTCTGAAACTTTTTGTTCCGTCTTAATAGCTTTATAAGCTATCGTATCTTGTCGCACTGGATCACCAGGCTTAATTTTCAAATCGATACGTTTACTTGGCCTATAATAGATGTACTCTTCTGTATTAGAGACAGCAATTGAAACTTCATCAGAAAACAATTCCCCGATTACATCTAATAGTGAACCGAACGTGAAACTTTCCATACTAAACACCAACCCTTTGTGAAATTCCCCTTTATGTAGAATCTTATATTCTAGTTATATTTTAAATTATCGAAGTGTTGTTTGCATAGAAAAGGATTGTGTTTGGAGGGTGTGTTGTTTGTCATGACCGTTCGGTAGTGGTGCATACCGCTGGAAAATTGATGCATATACCACTGGAGAATAATGCGTATCTTCTCTAAATTGGTGCATACCTCCTTTAAAAGTCAGCATAAACCTCCGTGTGGTGCATACCAACTCTAAAAGTCAGCATAAACCTCCGTGTGGTGCATACCGACCAAAATTTGGTGCATACACCTTTGGAGAATGATGCGTATCCTCTCTAAAATAGTGCATAACAACTATAAAAGTCAGCATAGTCTCTCTCTCCTAATCGTCCCAATAAAAAATGCCCCAACTAAGTGGGACATTTTCTTTTAATGTGGTTTTAAAATTACTTTTATACAGTCATCTGTTTTCGTATCAAATAATTCGTATCCTTTTTTTGCTTCTGACAACGGAATTTTGTGGGTAACGATGTCTGCTAAGTTTACTTTCCCTTCGCTAACCATTTGATATAACTGAGGAATAAGTGGGATAACGTGTGCTTGTCCCATTTTTAATTGAACATTTCGCATAAAAATATCACCTAGCGGAAAAGCGTTGTATCTCATCCCATATATTCCAGTAAGTTGGATCGTACCACATTTACGAACTGCTTGGGCTGCCATCACGATTGCTCAATAAGAGCCCCCGTGCAATTTCAACCCCGTTGCTAAAAATTCAAGTGGCGACATTTTCCCGTCCATCCCAACACAATCGATTACAACATCTGCTCCACCTTGTGTTATCTCTTTCAAATACTCCCCGATATTCTCATGGTCTTCAAAATTGTATATTTCTACATTATTCGTTCGTTTCGCATGCTCTAAACGATAATTAATGTAGTCAACAGCAATTACTCGTTTCGCACCTTTTAGCCAAGTGAATTTTTGTGCTAATAGGCCAACGGGTCCACAGCCTAAAATGATAACCGTATCACCTTGCTTTACCCCCGCGTTCTCCACACTCCAATAAGCAGTAGACGCTGCATCTGATAACAGAACAGCTGATCATCATCTACTTCACAATCATCAGGTAATCGGTAAGGTGTAAAGTTACCGTATGGAACACGTAAATATTCTGCTTGCCCACCAGCATAGCCACCAGTCGTTTCTGAGTAACCAAAATATGCTCCCATATCTCCATGCGGATTGGCATCATCACATTGACTTGTGTAACCGTGATTACAATACCAACATGTTCCACATGCTATATTAAATGGAACGATCACACGGTCCCCTTTTTTAACATGTGTTACTTCTGGACCAACTTCTTCTACAATACCCATAGGCTCATGACCAATAATAAAGTTCTCTGGCATATTTGGAATCGTACCGTGAATTAAATGTAGGTCGGACCCACAAATAGCGGACGATGTTACTTTAACGATGATATCATCTGCTTTTTGTATAGCTGGATCTTCTACTTCTTTTACTGCAACGTCTTTTATTCCTTGATAGATAACAGCCTTCATCCCTCATCCTCCTTTACTTATTAGGTGTTGCAAACGTTCCTAACCGATCCGTATCGATAGGGAAAAGGTTCATTTCCCCAATTGCTAACGCCATATCTGCCGCTTTCCAATCCAATTCCATTTGTTTTCCTAAATCACGTGGATATAACCATCCTTTTTCTAACATCAGCTCGGTAACTTCACTATGTAAATCAATAGCTCGTTCCATCTGGTTATATAAAACATTCCGTAATTCTGGATTCGCAGTTTCTGTTAAGGTAACTGCGTAGTATCTTATCCCTGTTTTAATCGATAATAGCAGATCAACAGCGATTGCAGAGTCTGCCATTTTCGGCATTCCTTCTGCATACTTAGGATCTAAATAATCTTCGTTCATGTTTTACACCTCAGCTTTCATGTTGATAATCGGTACGTGTCCCTCTATAAAGTGTCTGTAATTCTTTAAGTGCTTGCATAGATTGCTCTATATCTTTATCCATCAATTTTTTTAAATCGTTATCAAAGCATACTCCTTGCATTAGTTTCGTTTTCATTAAACAAATTGTTTTAAAATTAACCATTTCGTGCGTGTCCATCGTTTCGTGAAACGCTAGTTCAGCTTTTTGTTCAGACATGTTACACACTCCTTTATCAAACATTCCTACTTTAATTTCCCGATTTATATTGTCATCTTCCACAATAAACAAAAAATTCTTCTTCCATAAGTGGTTAAAATTAACTAATAGAAATTGAATAAGTTTCATTTGAGAGAAGAAAGATTAGAAATGTTAAGGAAAGGAGACCGACAATGAAGACAAAATTAGCACTACATGAAGCATTAGAAGCACATGAACTACTAAATTTTAAAAATTTAAGTATAACAAAATCATTTATGATGAGTGGACTTGTTCAAGACGAACAATTAAAAACGATATTAAATCAAGAGGTTGAATTTGGAACAAAGTTTATTCATCAATTACAGAACTTTTTAACAGATCGGAGTAATGAGGCATGAATAACATAATAAAAAAATTAATGGGGATGGGCGGCATGACAGACACGGTTATTGCTACAGATTTCCTCGTCTCTACAAAGGCTGCTGTTAGAAACTTAGCTTTCGCCATTACCGAAACAACTACTCCAGAATTAAAGAAAGTACTGCGTGAGGAATTAAGAAATGCGGTGAAGACACATGAGGCGATTTCCAATTACATGATTAAAAAAGGAGTCTATCACCCGTCTAATCTGGAAGAACAAATAAAAGTAGATATGCAAATAACAGAAACTGCATTAACACTAACCGAAAAATAAAAGAGAACATTTCCTATATTCGCTTTTATGCGCGTAATAGGAAATGTTCTCGAGTTTTTCTAATTAGTAGCGTTAAATTTAGCCATCGTTGTTTTTAATTCTACCGCTAAATCGTGTAACTCCTTAGCTGCATCTGATAACTCATTGATGGATAGTAGCTGTTCCGTTGTACTCTTTTCAATATCAGAAGTAAAATCAGCGTTTTGATGAGCTATTATTGTTAACTCCTCAACAGATGCAGTAACTTCTTCTGTGCCTGCTGATATTTCTTGCGTTGCACTAGAAACACTTTCAATTTGCGCAGATATTTGATCGGTGAACTGCTTCATTACGTGAAAAATTTCACCAGTTTGATTAGCAATTTCGGATCCCTTTTCTGCCTCCAATGTTCCTTTTTCCATCGATGTGACCGCATTATTCGTATCTGCTTGAATTTGTTCAATAATTTTTTCTATTTTACTAGTAGATTGGTTAGATTCTTCTGCAAGCTTTCGAACTTCTTGGGCTACTACAGCAAAACCTTTTCCATGTTCTCCTGCTCTGGCAGCCTCAATCGCCGCATTCAACGCTAGAAGGTTTGTCTGAGCTGAAATACTAGTTATTACCTCTAAAATACTACTAATTTCATCGGAACGTACTTTCAATGTATTAATAACGTCGCTAGATTCTTTTACAGTGTTATTAATCGTTCGCATTTGCTCCACGACACTTTGAATAGACGTTAAGCCGTCATGAGCGTATCTTTCCATATCTTTCGATAATAATGATATATCTTGAGAGGAGTTCGCGATTGCTTCAATTTCAGAAGCAATTTGTCCCATCGCTCCCGCCGATTCCATTACAGACTTTTCTTGCGATTGAACACCGGCTGTCATTTTATTAATGTTTTCACTTACAACCGTAGAAGTATCAATTGATTGTTCACTAACTTTTTTAACTAATTCAGAAGAGTGTAATACCGTATTGGACGTTTCCCCAATTTTATTCATCATCGTTTTTAACTGTAGTGCCATTTCATTAAACGCTTCGTTCATTTCTCCTAAATCATCGGCTCTCGTTGGCAAGTCAATGTTCAAGTTGCCATTTTTCATCTCGTTAATTCCATCCATAAGATGGCGTAACGGTTTAAATAGCATACGAATTCCGATAATTTGTACAACGATAATAACGATAATTGCTGGTATTAGGATAATGAGAGATTTAAAAATAAATTCACTTGTACCATCCTTTACCATACTCGCATCTACATCAATGGCGAAAAAAGCAAACGAATCCCCTGATTGGTTACTTATTGGATAAAGAACAGTAACCCAAGTACCTAATTCATCCTCGTACACTGGGGAAAACGTAATACGATTTGTTTCATTTAATTCTTTTATCGATTGAACGACAACTGCTGGATGTTCGTATATATCGCCAGCCCCTATATTAAATTCTTTTAACGCCTCTATTAAGTGCGAGGGGATTGCAATAATTTTGGAAGAATTACCATCGACTAGCTCTGTACTGAAAATATATGCTTGTGCAACATTTGGATTAGTTGATGAGATGTAATCAAATAATGAAGTTAACTCTTGTTGCGCTGGATCTTCATAACTAGAAGCTTGAGATGCCGCTTGAACAATAGTAGTTTCAATTTCATCCGCCCAACGAGTTGCTAGCGCCTCTGTTTGCTTCTCTAATTCGGCTACTAACACATTTCGTTGAATTTGGATACTGCTTACCATTAATACTGTACCAACAAGCAATAATAACAACGTTGTAATTAGTATAGACTTTGTCGCAAAAGATAGTTTTTTAAGTTTAGTCAAGATGCTTTACTCCTTTTTTATACGTATAATAACTCGTACGATTTTTCGTGTATGTTCATATGCTCCTGAAGGAATGCGATATAACGCTCCACTTCCTCTACTGTTGTATAAGGGGAGATACTAAAAAACTTATGAGCATAAATAGAAACATTTTTATTAGAATTTGCCGCGACTACTTGACGTTGCTTTTTCGTATTTCCGAAGAAAACATGCTCCCTAGCTATGCCTATTAGTTCAGCAAACTCTTCATTATAATGATTAATTTCATTAATTTCTTCCAAAGTTAACATACCGTTCAACTCTTCCTTCCAGCGGCTATTAGTAGGATAGAATCGGAATGTCGTAATTGGTGATACTTCATTTGTTATTTCAACATTGTTAAATGCTAATTTAAGAGTTTTTCTAAACCGTAAATTTACTTCAATATAATTAGCTAATAAACGTTGATACCCTTCCATTCCGAGCGCTAATAAGGAAGCGTATATGGAGATAGCACTACCCATTCGAGAACATTCTAGCGTATAACTTGTATGATAACTTCCGTAACCTCGATTGCCAACGTAAGGGGTTTCTGATGCATCTAAATCTACATATTGTAAATTATTTTTATCTTTTATTAAGAAAAGACTCGTGATGTAAGGAGTTTGACCTAGTTTATGAAAATCAAATACCATGCTGTCTGCTAAATAAACTTTACTAAACTTCGTATGATAGTTTTGTAACACATGTAAAACATCACTATGTAAATTTAGCGGATTTGACTCAAATGAATATTGGTTGAAGAACGTATACATTCCCCCCATCGCCGTATCCGCATGAATATAAATTGGCTGAAGATCGTATTCTTTTTCCAACTGTGTCGTAATTTCTTTTATCCCTTCGATGTTATCAATGCCAAACGTATCTGTCGTCCCCATCGTTGCTAACACATATAAAGGTATTCCACCGAATTGAATGATTTCTTCCATTTTCTCCTTCAAGTCATCCAAATTCATCGAATGGTCATCATTAACTTTTACACGAATCATATTATTAATGCCGATACCTGTTGCCTCGACAGACTTATAGAGACTATAGTGAGATAACTCTGAACAGAAACAATATAAATTGTTCGGTACCCCTATTTTATTGGACTGTGGAAAGCGCCTAGTTATGGCAAGTCGTAATGAGTTGAATACCGCACCTTGGCCCCCCCACGTCGTATAGCCAGCACTTTCGTTCGAGTCGTAACCAACTACTTTAGATAACATACTCGTAATCTTCACTTCTGCACTAGCTGCTGCTGGACCTTCGACATCCCATAAGCTATTACCGTTCGTTAGAACCATTACTAAATTTCCAATAATACTAGCGATGTTTGGAAGTGGTGCAGCATTCGCTACATAACTACTATTTACAAAACGATGTCCTTTAACAAGCTCTAACAGCTCGTCAATCGTATTTTCCATTGATAAGCCCGCACTCGGTACCGATGAATGTTCCATAAGACGATTATAATAATCCTCACTGTAAACCGGCATTTCACCTAGTGTTAACTTAGAAGGATCTTTTAGTTCATCTATTTTTGATAGAATCGTTTGAACATAGTTTCCTAATTCCTCTCTCTGTTTCTCGTTTCCGTCCACACTTGGAAACAACTGTTGAAGTTCACTCATTGTTGTCATATTTTTTACCCCCATTTATTTAAAAGAACCACTTTAATACACCAATAACATCTAAGAACACAATAATAATGGCAACAGGTGTAAAATATTTCAATAAATAATACCAAACGTTAAAAATACTAGCTCTTATATTAGATCCTGCTCGCAATTCATCCATCAATTCACTTTTCGATACTTTTAATGGAATAAAAATTGCTAGGAGTAACGCTCCTAACGGCATTAATATGTTACTAACGGTAAAGTCGAACAGATCAAAAAATGTTTTATCAAAAATAGTTACATCTGCCATCACTCCATACGATAAACAGGAAGGAATACCAACGATAAAAATAAGTATTCCAACAAGCCATGTTGTTTTTTTCCTTTTGCTATTATCTTTTTTCGTAAAAGCAGCCACAATAATTTCAATCATAGAAAATGCCGATGTTAAGGCAGCAAATAAAAATAAAACTAAAAAGGCAAGAAAGAAAAACATTCCTAACGGTAACTGTGAAAACACCGCCGGTAATACAGCAAAAATTAAAACCGGTCCTGCATCTGGTTCCAATCCGAACGAAAATACACCTGGAAAAATAGCTAGTCCCGCTAAAAGAGCAATCACAATATTAATGATAACGATAGATAATGCTGAAAACGGAATATTTTGTGTTTTAGGTAAATAAGAAGCATATGTCACCATGACGGATACCCCTAAAGAAAGGGTAAAAAACGCCTGGCCAAGTGCGAATAAAATACTTTCTGACGTTAGTTTAGAAAAATCAGGAATCAGTAAAAATTTCACACCTTCCAACGCTCCATCTAAACTAAGGGAGCGAAAGACGATGACGATAAATAATACGAGTAAGGCTGGCATCATTATTTTACTAGCCTTTTCAATTCCTTTTTGAACACCTTGTGATACAACAAGTATCGTAATAAACATAAATAATAGTTGGCCTAATAGAGTCCAAAACGGCTTAGAAATTACTTGACCAAAAAGTGGTCCGTATTCAGCTTGAGATAGACCGTTCAAACCGCCTGCGAAAACTTCTATTATGTATAGAATGATCCAGCCCCCAACAACACTATAAAAGGACAATAGTAAAAAGCTAGTGAACACACCTAGTTTTCCGATCACATTCCATTTTGAATTTGGGGCAAGCTTCGTATAAGTCGAAACTGCATCACTTTGAGCTTTACGACCAATTACAAATTCTCCGACTAAAAGTGGCAATCCTAGAAATAACGTAAATAATAAAAAGACTAGTAGAAATGCTCCTCCTCCACCAGTACCCGCTACATAAGGGAACTTCCAAATTGCCCCTAAACCAATTGCTGAGCCAGCAGCGGCCCAAATAAAACCAATTTTTGTTTTCCAATGCTCTTGTTGTGTCAATTACTTTACCTTCTTCCTTTAAAACATTAAACAGCGATAGATACCATTCTATTAAAATACTACGGATACTCCTTGATATAAAATCATAAAAAAATGCCCACCTAAATAAGGTGGACATTGATGATTAGCAGATCAAAAATAAGTATATCCAGCCTGTTCGGTAACCCGGCGACCTTAGAGGTATCTCCTTAGGCCCGTAGCTTTGCGTCTCCACTTTTCAATGGATTTGCCATTATCGTAGGTATCTTCTTTTTTGCACCATTAAGTATAACATAAGTATAATCGGCATGTTGACAAATATGTTTATAAGTCTTTAGAACTAAAATAAGCATCTTTACCGTTACTTATTAACTATATCACCTATTTCGTATACTTCCCCATAAGCCGGTAAGAGCTGTTGCCCATTCTTTGGTTTCAATCTTTCAGGATAAAAGCTATGAAGGGGTATGAGTACTTTTGGGTCAAGTTCATCAACAATATACTTTAAATGCTGAGGTAACGCATGCCCTCCTGAACTTACTTCTACTCTTTCTAAAGAAAGTAGTGATAATATTTTCTCTAGATTATGGAATGCCGGGTCATAATCACCTAAAGGAACGCCGTTGGAGTGGATGTATACTCCATTTTCAACGTGTAGATCAAATAATTCTATTATATTCTCATAACTGTTTTGAACGAAATATCTGCTTGGATTCTCATTAATTTTTTCTTTATTTATGAGTGGATATTTTTCCAACAATAGTTTTTGCCAATCGAGCAGCTTGTTTTCTCTTATCATAGTTTTTAGCTCTTCTGATTCGAATATGTAAAAGTGACATTGTGGTAAAAAAGTATGAGCAAGTTGCGCTGTTTTTATTTCTAAAACCACTTTTCTTTTAGCCTCTTCTCCTGCTTTACACATACCGTTAATGCGTTCCATATTTCGATGGTAAATATTAAAAATACCAATACCCTCTGACTCTTTTAACATTTGTGCAACATTAATTTGTAGCTTCGTTTCCGTAAGGAGTTTATCTGGCAATTCATTGTTACTGACTAAAAGATGTTCCGCTAATTCCTCTTCACTTTTTAATGTTGTTCCTTCGATAATAACTGCATCATACCTTAATTCTTTTGCCTTTTGTAAAAACTCCTCCATCACCTCTGGTGAAGAGCCGTGCAATCTAAAATCACCTGTATAAATAATTTTTGCATCAGGAGTTTCTAGATGAAATGCGCACGCCCCGATAACATCATGATCAACAGAAAGAGGTGTTACTTTTATTTCTCCTATATGAAAAGATTGATCGTACTCACAAGATTGGTACGACCTTACACCAGGTACACCTTCCCCGATTAATTGTAACTGATTATATAGATTTCGAGATTGTTCCGTCATATAAACTGGAATAGAAGGATCAATACATCCGATAGCTCCCATATGATCTAAATGCAAATGAGATATTAAAACAGCTGTTTTTCCCTCATATTCTTCCGCTGAAATAACATTATCACTTACTAAGTGCTCCTTATTGTATATTCCTTCAATTTTCGGTATCATACGTAGCTTTAAGTAGTCTCGAACTATCGCACTATTGCGCACCTTCACTTGTCCGTCAAAAATAGCTGTCCTCGGGTCAAACGTTAATCCAAAGTCAAAAATAACACGCGATTGCCCGTATTGTAATTGAATAATGGTACCGCCAATTGTTTTTAATCCACCAAAAAATTGAATCAACGTTTTACTCATTCTTCGACATCCTTTTCTTTTATGTAATTGTATTCGAAAAAAGAGGGTGTCCCACTTATCATTGGGACACCTTCTATTATATGTTTTTATTAGTTTCCTAACTCGCGATCCGCTGCTTTTTCCGCAGCTTCTAATCCTTCTTCCACTGTTAGTTCACCTAGGAACACTCTGTCGATTTCTTTTGCAACAGAATTTTTCAATCCATAAGCACCGACAATACGTGGGTCGAAGAAGCCTGCATCAAATTGCTGTTCTCCTACGCCATATTCCGGATTTTCGTCTGTATATTGCTTCCATTCACTACTTTCTAAAGCCGAGTAACGTACTGGTAAGTAACCAGATTGCATTGCCCAATATGTTGTGTTTTCTGTATTAATTAAAAATTTCATGTACTCAAATGCTGCTTTCTTTTCTTCATCAGAAGCACTAGCGAAAATAGAAACGTTTGTCCCAGCAAATGGCGTTGCTGCCCAATTAATGCCGTTTTCTTCAGCTGGAGCTGCCACATAAGGGATACCTGCAGAAGAACCGATATATAAAGCAACATCTCCACGAGTAAACGGACCAGACATATATCCGTCCTCACCTGCTGTACGAGCGACACCGTCTAGAATCATATTATTAACAAATTCTAATGCTTCTTTTCCTTCTGAGGAATTCATTTTAAATTCTCCAGTTGCTTCATCAAAGTATACACCACCAGCTTGGTGTACCCATTGGTTAAATTCTAATGAAACAGAGGTCCAATTACTTTACGACCTTCATTGTCAAACGTTAATTTCTCAGACGCGTCACGTAGCTCTTCCCACGTTGTTGGTGGTTCAATTCCAGCTTCTTCTAAGTAATCTACGTTATAGAACATAATACGAGTACTTTTGTTAAAAGGTAAACCGTAATACTTGCCATCCCATACGTTCGCTTCACGGAAAACTTCTACAATATCAGTTAATTCTGCTTCACTCATGCCAACTTCTTGATCATTTATTAATGGTGTTAAATCAGCAACTAAATCATTTTGAATATATTCCGTAATCCAATCCTCGTAAGCTTGAGTTAAAACTGGTAAATTATTTGCTCTTGCAGCAGCCATATTTTTCGTAGAAAGGTCACTGTAGCTTCCTTGATTCACAAGCTTTACCGTAATATTTTTTTCGTTTGATTCATTAAAATCATTCGTAATTTTCGTTAAAGCTTCTTCATGTCCTCCACTCATTGCATGCCAAAATTCAATTTCAATCGGAGACGCTTCCGCTTCCTTTTTCTCTTCTGTATTTGAATTATTGTTAGAATCATTATTCGTATTTTCGTTGCCACTTGTGGTATTACTCTCATTTCCACAAGCAGCTAATATTGTAATAAATAATATTGCAATCATCGTCATTATTAATTTTTTCATTTTCATCGTATTTCCTCCTCTTTACTAGTTAATAGAATTCGAATTGTGTGAACCTTTTACTTTAGGACCACCCCCTAAAAGCATTCTCTTCTGTTATCCTTTAATTCCAGCTTTCGCAACACCTTCAATAATGTACTTTTGTAAAATGAGATATAAAATAATCATTGGCAGTATGATCATTGTAGAAGCCGCCATAAGTAGCTCATAAACGGTTCCTGCTTCTGTACTAAACGAAGTTAAACCGACCGGTAAAGTTCTCATTTCTTTTGATTGAGTCACAATTAACGGCCAAAGGAATGCATTCCAGCTACCGATTGCTTTTAATAATAAAATCGTAACAATCGCAGGCTTTGCAAGTGGTACCATAATCGTCCATAAAAAACGAAAATTGCTACACCCATCGATTTTGGCGGCATAGGATAGCTCTCTTGGAATTCCTAAGAAAAATTGGCGTAATAGAAAGATAGAAAAAATACTTGCTAGCCACGGTACGATTAATGCTGGGTAACGGTCAATCCAACCTAGCTCGGACAATGTTACGTAATTCGGAATCAATACTTCCCCCGGAACCATCATCGTTCCTAACAGAACAGCAAAAACGATGTCCCGACCGTAAAAGTTAATTCTCGAAAAAGCGTAGGCAGCTAGTATCGTTGTCAACAATTCCCCAATAGTCGATAATACGGTAACGATAATACTATTTACCGTATATCTAGCAAACGGGGCCATCCCCCATGCTGTTTCATAGTTATCCCATCTCCAATCGGATGGAATCCAAACAGGAGGCATCATCATTACCTCTCCTGAAGATTTCAGCGACGTACTTAACATCCAAACAAACGGCAAAAGCATCAACATACTGCCTACGATTAAAATGATATAAATGAAACCTTTTGATAGAGCTGCTTTTTGCATGTTCTCTCCCCCTTCTCCTAGTAAGTAACCCTACGTTTTCCAATGTAAAGTTGGATAAGGGTAAAGATAAAAATAATAATGAACAACACATACGCAGCTGCGGAAGCAATGCCGAACTGCCATTCTAAATAAAACTTGTCATATATGTAATACACAATTGTTTGTGCACTATACGCTGGTCCAGGCTTTCCATCAAAAAGTGCATACACTTCGTCAAACACTTTAAACGAATTTATTACTGCGATAATCGATACAAAGAACGTTGTTGGCGATAACATCGGAACAGTTATATGCAAAAAACGTTTCCATGAACTAGCACCGTCAATTTGAGCTGCTAAATAATATTGGTGGTTAATATTTTGTAAGCCTGCTAGAAAAATAATGATGTTATATCCGAGACTCTTCCAAATACTCATAATAATTAATGCGGGCATTGCCCAATTCGGGTCCGTTAACCAACGTATCGGATCAATCCCAATTAGCCCTAAAAAGTAGTTAAATATCCCATAGTCTGTGTGGTAAATCCAACGCCACACAATGGAAACTGCTACAACGGACGTAACGAATGGTAAAAAATATATCGATCGGAAAATACCTCTAAACTTTATTTTTGTGTTTAATAAAATGGCGATCCATAGCGATAATATAATGGACGCAGGTACGACCCCTAAAACGAAAATGAACGTGTTTTTGATGGAAGTCCTAAATTCCGGATCATTGTATATGTAAATAAAGTTGTCAAAGCCATATTCATGTACGATATTTTTAAAATAATCGTAATCTGTATAAAAGCTCATTAAAAACGACATGATGATTGGATATATATTAAAAACTCCTAAAACGATAAGAGCTGGTGCTAAATACAGAAGAGCTTTTAATGTTCCTTTTATAGTTGGTTTTTCTATCACCCTACGCGCTCCTTCTTTTCAATAGATTCAATCGCTACATTCTGTCCTGACTCGGCATCAAAAAGATGATAACGGTCTTTACGAATCGATAGTTTAATCGCATCTCCACTATTTGTTGTTTGCTCTGGGTCAAGTAATGCTCTAATTTTCAACTCCCCAACGGTAGCGGTTAATAATGTGTCACGGCCGATTCGTTCTACGAGCTCGACTCTAGCTGTAATACTATTATCTTCACTGTCTGTTACAAAGAAATCTTCTGCTCGAACGCCTAATAATAATTCTTTTTCTGAATCATTAGGAATAGCTAGCTGTTTATCAAGTTGCAAGCTATTTTTTGTGTCTTTTATATGTAATGATTGGTTACTAGGTTGATAGTTTACTGGGATCATATTGATTGGTGGATTCCCCATAAACTTGCCAACGAAAGCATTAACTGGCCTGTCATACATTTGTTGCGGTGGACTAAACTGCTGAAATTTTCCGTCCTTCATTAGTAACACTTTGTCTGATATACTCATCGCTTCTTCTTGATCATGCGTAACAAAAATAGTCGTAATTCCTACTTCTTGTTGAATGCGACGAATTTCTTCACGCATTTCTAACCTTAAGCGTGCGTCTAAATTAGAAAGTGGTTCGTCGAGCAACAGTAGCTTTGGCTGTTTTACTAGCGCACGTGCTATTGCAACACGTTGTTGCTGACCTCCTGAAAGCTGTTTCGGCTTTCGCATTAATAGATGGTCAATTTGTACGAGCTTTGCCATTTCAATCGCTCTTTCTTCCGCCTCTTTTTTAGGTACTTTTGTCATTCTTAATGGAAACATAATATTTTTTAATACGGTCATATGTGGATATAAGGCGTAGTTTTGAAACACCATCCCAATTTCTCTATGCTCTGGTTCAATATCGTTTACTAGTTTTTCACCGAAAAATAATTGTCCTGACGTAGGCTTGTACAATCCGGCTAGCATAAATAAGGTTGTACTTTTTCCACACCCACTTGGCCCTAAAAGGGATACGAGTTCCGCATCATTAATCGTCACGTTTAATCGATCCACTGCGGTAACATCGTCAAATTTCATCGTTATGTCCCTCAACTCTATTCTCAAAGATGTAACCCCCTAATATTTTCATCCTAAGTTAACATGATTCATTATACCTACCGAGTACGAAGCTGCCGTAAAAGTAGTTTGAATGTTTCGTTAAGTAATATTTGAAAATGTAAAGTAATTAATGGTTTGTAAATGTTTAGAAAGAGAGATTTCAAAACGCTTCGTTCACCAGGCGTCACCATTTTTTAAAAAGTTTTCCCTTTATCCTTGAACCATTTTGTTGCAAACAACCTAGTAGTATGAGGATAACGAGACCTAAAAAATTGAGAATAATTCGGAGAACGATTAACTGAAGATAAAAGTATGTAAAGGAGCCGTTAAGAATTTCTATCTTTTGTAAAATCAATACATAACATTATGCTAAAATATAAGGAATTACTCGCATAAAAGGGATGTGGAGATTTTTGAAGAGAATGCTTGCTATTAGTGATATTCATGGAGATATAGAGAAATTTGAAAAACTTTTACACCTAGTAGACTTTCGTAATGATAAGGATCAATTGCTGTTATTAGGAGATTATATCGATCGTGGACCAAGCTCTAGAGATGTATTAAATTCGGTTCAAAGATTAGTAGAGGATGATGGTGCAATAGCGCTAATTGGGAATCACGATAAAATGATGGTAGATGCCTTTTTGACGGATGATCCTATGAACGTAAAAAGATGGTTTTATAACGGTGGAATAAAGACACTGCAAAATTACGGGTATAACATTGAAAAAGATGATGCGAAGTATTGGTATACGACAGAAGAAATGCCTGAACCTCTTCAAATGAATGACGAAATACGCGAACACATTGAATTTCTTCAACAGCTTCACCACTACTATGAGACGGATACGCATATTTTTGTTCATGCCGGAGTTCATCCGACAAGTCCGGTTGAAGAAACGGATCTTCAAACGTTAGTGTGGATTCGTGAAGAATTCCATCAAGGCTATAACGGCGAAAAAACAGTCGTTTTTGGTCATACACCGGTAAAACATTTACATAAAAGTGAAGACGTATATTTTGGTCGAAACAAGATTATTGGAATAGATGGTGGTTGTGCGTACGGTGGGAGATTATATTGTTTAGAAGTGAGTAGTTCAAAAGTTATGTATGTAGACTGAGTATAAAAAAAACCTTTCCCCATTACGAGGAAAGGTTTTTCGTGTCTATATTTAACCCTTTTTGTCTTCTTGCGAGTAGTACTACTGTAACTACCATTAATACAATTGCTAATAGAAGTGACATTACGTTTCCAGTTAGTCCTGCTACTAAATAGGCAACCATTGCCGCTCCACCGTTTAATAATGCATACGGTAATTGCGTTTTCACGTGGTCAATATGGTCACACCCAGCACCAGTCGAAGCTAAAATCGTAGTATCAGAGATTGGTGAACAATGGTCTCCGAATAATCCTCCTGATAAAACGGCTCCAATTGCAATATAAATTGATGCATCGAAATGGAATGCCATCGGAATTGCTAGTGGCATCATAATGGCAAACGTCCCCCATGAACTACCAGTTGCAAATGACATAGCCGCTCCTGCAATAAATAAAATAACAGGAATTAAGTATGCTGGTACATTACCGTCCATTACTTCAACGATATAGTTAGCCGTTCCCGCGTTTTTAATAACGGTACCTAACGCCCAAGCTAGAACTAGTGTAATGGCCACGTTCATCATTCGTTGCATACCTGACATGTAAATTTCTAATGCTTCGCCAAACTTTTTCACTTTATAGTAAACCATCATAATAATTAATAGAATAGCAGCAAACAAATACGCAGTCGTTAAGGCAACGCGGAAATCACTTCCGCCAATTCTTTCAAACGGGAAGCCTAAAGAAATTAAAATTCCAAATAACGTAACGAGTAATGTTAATAATGGTAACCAAATTAAGCTCGCTTTACTTTTTGTTGCTGAGATTTCTTGCATCGTTTCTGACTTACGTAGCGGTTTAGATTCAGGCCAATATAGCGCCCCTGTTTCTTGAACCCTTTTCTCCGCCTTTGCCATCGCTCCAAAATCTAATTTCGTAAACGCAACAAGCGGCACCATTAATAATGTAAGAATTGGGTAAAATTGATACGGAATTGCCGCAACAAACGCATCCCAATCTGATTCTGCAAGACTTAACGCTTCAAATTCTTTTTGAATAAGTCCCATAATGTAAACGCCCCAGCCGATAAACGGGATAAGAACTGCTACTGGTGACGCTGTTGAATCAATAATCCACGCTAATTTTTCTCTAGAAAGTTTTGCTTTATCAAAAACTTTTTCAAAAATAGGTCCATTTAATAATGGTGTCCCTAAATCCGAGAAGAAAATAATGATCCCACCAAACCATGCAGCTAACTGTGTTTTCACTTTCGTGTTAAGGAAATGAATAACCTTGTCCGCAAATGCTGCAGCCCCACCGGAACGCTCCATTAACGCAACGAATCCTCCGATAAATACTAACAACACTAGCACTCCTGCATTATAACTATCTGTTAGTTGGACGAATAAATATTCACCTATTATTGTTTTCGTTGCCGTTAATGGCGCCCAACTACTTAATATTAAAACCCCTGAGAAAGTACCGAAAAATAATGATATAATGACATTTTTTGTCATGATTGCAATAATAATCGCTAACACTGGTGGTATTAACGACAACCAACCGATATGCTCCATTTTATGTTCCTCCTGTTGTTATTTTTTATATAATTATGAACTTGATTAATTATGCAACATTACGCATATTAATTCAATAGTTTTTTAAAAAATATTTTTATATTTTTAATTGGAACGGTTACAAGTTTTGTTTGGTCTAATAAGTAGAAACATTCAATCAAGACGGTCTTTATTAATGTTTTTATAGTAAAATGGAAATTTAGGGAAGGGAGGATTTACGGTGTTTACATCCTTTTTTAAACGTACAGAGGAACATTCCTTTGAAGTTTTAATAAAAAATGAGCGAGAAAAACTCTATAAAATTGCATATTCCTATGTGAAAAATGAACAAGATGCGCTAGATATCGTTCAAGATGCGATTATTAAAGGCTATAAATCTTTTCACAAGTTGAAAGAAAAGAAGTACTTCTCTACTTGGATTACTCGTATTGTCATAAATTCTGCTATTGACCATATTAGAAAATCAAAAAACGTCATTTATTTAGATCAGGAGTGGCTAACTCCAGAACGAAGCCACGAAAACCAATCAATAATTTCGATGGATATGGAGCAAGTATTTGATCAATTAAAGCCGGAACAAAAAACATTACTATTACTACGGTTTTACTCCGGCTATTCAATACCAGAAATTGCTCATATGTTAGAAAAACCAGAAGGAACAATCAAATCACAACTTCACCGCGCTCTAACAAAAGTGAAAGAAAAATTAGAAAACGGAGGGGAAACATATGGATCAAATGGAACGGAATATTAAAAGTATGGTAGATAGTGTTGACGTACCTAGTACGAAATTAGACGAGACGGTTAATCGTTCACTACAACTTGCAAAAAAGCAAACTAAACAAACGTTTAATAGAAAGCAAAATATATTTGCGTCTTTAGCTTCGATTTTTGTTTTGGCAATTGGTGCTCTACTTTTCTCGTCCTACTATGAAAAAACTGATAATGAGAACTCTATTACAGCAAGTTTACCTGACAATAGTATTATTTATCATAGAGGCGACCAAGGGCTCAAAAGAATGGTAGAAGAAGGAAGAGTGAACAAAAACACTCTTATAGCAGAAGACCAAGGTATAAGAGTATTTTTAGAAGAGTCATATTTAGACAATTATCAAATGGCAATCTCATATCGAGTAGATGGATTAGATTTGTTAGGAAAAGAGACTATTATTAATTGGGAATTATACGTAAATGGTGAGTCTGTAGGTGGGTCTAGTTTGGGTGGTCTAGTAAATAGAGATTTGTTTTACAAAGGGGATATTTTACCTACCCTTCATACAAACGACTTTCCAGATGAAGGAGAAGTTAAACTTCACATAACTAGTATAGATAACATAAAAGGGAACTGGATTTTCCAATTTCCTATTAAGAAAGAGGAAGAATACATAACTCTTTCCTCTCTTCCGAAAAAAGAAGATGAAAATGAAAATTCCTTTAACATTAGAAAAGTTGAATTAACACCAACTACATTATTAGTGGATGCGATTACTAAACTAGCAGAAGAAAGACGAATAGCTGTAGATCATTATATGCATGATTTTTTTGTTACTGCAGTCGGATTTGATGGTGAAATGCACATTGAAAGAGTTAACAGAAGTTGGTCAAATTCTAGTAGTAACATTATTCAGCCAGGGAAAACGTATAAAGAAACAGTAGAAATCACTCGTTCTAATAATTTATATAAATATAAATTAACTCCATTCCTTGTAAAATATAATGGCTATAAAGTCGACCATAACAGCGGGACTGGGGAATCCTATAGATACTATGAAATCACTGCTCCATTTGAAGTAGGGTCAACATTACAACTGGAATCAAATATAGAAGTTTTAAAAATTGAAGGAAAGAACGACGCTACAGTAGTGTACTATAAAATGAATGATGAATTACCGATTTTCCCACGAATTATAGATATAGATTCGAACGAAGAATTCATGGCAAAGTCTTATAAAGTTGAAAATGATTATATTAAAGTGACATATCCTAAAGTTGACCTTTCAAGTAATTTAGAGCTTATGTTATATGACGCAACATATGAAGTATATTCTGATTTAGCAATTGAGTTTGATATGAAGTAAAAAGTATGGTCTGGACCTTAATCAAAGTTCCAGACCTTTATTTTATGACATCTACTAACATGGCATTTGTAACTTCTTTCAAATCTCCCACTGTCAACTCCAACTGCACACCTATTTTCCCACCACTTACTATTATTTTCTCCAGACCTTCAGCACTTTCATCAATCACCGTCGGATACACTTTTTTCATTCCAATTGGCGAACAGCCACCACGAATATATCCCGTCCATTTTTGAATATCCTTTACCGGGATCATTTCAATCTTTTTTTCGTTTACTGCCTTTGCACCCTTTTTAAGATCTAGTTCGTCATTAACCGGGATAATATATACGTATATATTTTTACTATTTCCTTGAGCGACAAGTGTTTTATACACACTTCTAACATCTTTACCGATTTTCTCTGCAACGGAAACTCCATCAATTTTACCGTCTTTACTTTCATACGTTATAATCTCGTAGGGAATTTTTTTAGAATCAAGTATTCTCATTGCATTCGTTTTACTAACTTTCAATTCACGCATCCCCATTTCATTCTTTTTTATATATATTAGCAATATCTTTTGCTCTTTGCATCATCCTTCTTGGGTATTTTTGGTTAAAATGAATACGCACATCTCATACTATTAGTAGAAATGTTTAAGGAGAGTTATACAATGGCGCAAAACGAACAAATTCCACATGATCCAAGTTTAGAAAAAAGCTTAGTAAATTTAAAGAAGGAATGCTCGTTTTACTGGATATGTCGGCGAATCATAATACATCCTTGTGGAAAATGCCACATGAATTTTGCCCTGAACGATTTAAAGAATGGAACGGAAGTCTAAAACCTGAAGTAAACCTTCTCTTCTTACTTCATCAAAGGTATGCGAAGTAGAAACTTCCCATTGGTAGTGTCAAAAGTTCTATGAAAAACTAGCACGGTTCATACTACCTACCATTTATTAGGTGGAAATACCACGCTATCGCTCTTGACAAACACACCAATGGTTTATTCAGAGGTCAATCAAGGGCGAAGGGAACAAAAGAAGGCATGCTAAATAAACCCTTGACTTTTTCCATTTTAAACCATTGGTAAATTCGGTTTGTCAAGAGTTCGCTTCGTCGATAGCTGAATAGGGCTCAGCTAAACAAAAGTTAGGCTGACTGTTGTTGAATCCAGTCTTGAGCTAATCCAATAAGGGCTGTCCATTTCGCTGGCATGGTTGGTAGCTTTTCTAATTCTGGAATTGTTACTGGCACTTTACCTTCAAGTGAAGAATGTGGACGTAAGAAGTTAAAGTAAGCCACAAACAATGTCACAAAAGAAACAGATCCTTGTTCAGAACCAAAGCCGTGCGTCGATCGATAATTCCCTTTAAACGTGCGATTTAGTCTCTCGATGATTTGCTTGAGAGGTCGATACTCTCTAGAGACATCGTCTTCATTTGTTAGCCCGATGACCTGTTTTACGTCAAACGATATGCTGTTCTCTGCGAAGAAATGCTGTGCCAACAAGTAAATAGGGTTACCATCTACTACAAATTGTAGGTTTTCGGGTATTTCTTTCAGCTTCACTAGTACTTCATCAATCGCTCGTATCGCTGTTGCGGTGTCGCGATTTGGCGACACTGGATACGAAAGAATGACTTTCTTGACCGCATCAAAAAAGAAAAACAGGTAATGCCAACGACCGTTGACCCGGATGTACGTTTCATCCCCACAGAATTGATCCGACAGCTCATACGGAAAGTAGTCAATATAAGGCTTGAGCCATAATGCGACGCTGTTTTCGTAGTTTAGGATACTTTGATGGGAGACAGACACACCGTGAATATCCTTCATGATCGCGGCCGTTTTACGGGCCGATAATCCGTAATTGACATGGTACGTCAAGATGAGCCCAAGTGTATGCGGTGAAACATACAATCTTGATAAATCGACTTTTGGCTGCTCTGGTGACTGTTTTGATAACGGTTGATAGTCGATGTGAAATTTCCGATAAATATATCGAACTTTCAGCGATTGTGGATCTTCTTTAAACAGTTTTTTCTCTTTTTTGGTCATGGCATTCAAGTTCTTTTGATAATAAGTACAACTATCATTTTTACACTTAAACACGTGAAAATCTTTTCGTTCTTTAATTTTTTCTAGCGTTTTAAGACAGTGAGGACACTTAAGGATGGCCTCTTTCTGATAACGACTCTTTTTATTGAAAACACACGCACACACCTTACATTGATATTGTCCTTTTCCTCCGTTGTTTGCGTACAGATACGCAGAAGGAGCACCACACTTCGGACAACATAATGTAGACGGTACAGGTGTAGAATTCGCTCGACGCTGTACTGGTTTTAACGGTTTCCCTTTGGACTGAAGGTGTTCCGCTAATAAAAGTTGATAATTGAGCATTTTAGGTTTTTCAATGATAGGTAACTCATCAATTTGAAGCTTTCGATAAGGCTGATTAACAGGAGCTTCTTTTGGTTTATCGAACATGCTTTTTCCAATCAAAAGAGTAAGCAAAGTTCGAATAATTTGTTCTTGATAGTTTATAAAAGTTAATAAATAGGTTATAATTTGAGGGTACAAATTGTCACTTCCTTTTCTGGAATTGGGTGTTGTGGTAACCTCAATTATCTACAGATTTCAGGGGGTGGCAATTTTTTTGCTTATAAAGCCCTCTAATATAGGATTTAATAGCCTATTTTTATATAAAGTTTTGACAATACGTTCCCATTCACCGGGGGTAGGTTATGAATTTATCTGCTTGTCCTTGGTTGAAATAGATTAATAGAGTTGCGGTTACTAAAATCACAATTACGGTAAGACATGTTAGATTCCTTTCGTTCTATTTTAGATATCGGTATGGTTTTAATTTATGTAGTCGATAATATAATTTCTTAATAACGCATAATGTACTGGGTATTCCTCATCTGGAAACCTTCCTGTAAAAACTACCACTAAATTGTTACTAGGAATTACAAAAATATATTGACCTAATGCGCCAGCAGCAAAATAATAATCCTCCCTTCCATGGCTTCCAATTACCCATTGATACCCGTATCCCTTTGCTAAAAAGTAGTCTCCGTTTGAATATTTTGCTGTACTTTCTTCGACCCATCCTTCTGGTATAATCCTTTCCCCATCCCATATACCATCTTGCAACATTAAGTAGCCTATTTTCGCCATTTCATATGGGGAAAGGGCTATTCCTCTTCCACCTCGGTAAAAACCTCCATTGAATTGATTCCATGTATATTTTTCGATTTTAAGAGGGTTAAAAAGCTTTTCCTCCGCATAGTTTGGCGTTGGTTTTCCTGTAGCTCTTTCTATAATGACAGACAATAGGTCCGAACCACCTGTATTATAGACAAAGATACGATCTGGTTCTCTATCTATAGGTTGGCTAATGAAATAGTCAATAGGGTCTGATACAGCGCCAGTCATTTCCTCATTTCCCGTTCCCCATTTTATCCCTGACCTCATCGTTAGTAAGTCTCTTATTGTTATTTTTTTTAAGTCTTCATACGTATCCTTCTCTTTTATCTCCGGTATGAAATCTTCTATACTTTGATGGACACTTTCTATATGTCCTTCTCCAATTGCAATACCAATTAACATCGACATAATACTTTTAGTAGCTGAGTTAATTTCTTTAATTGTATTATTGTTATCTATTCCTATTCCGTAATCTTCTATGATTTTTCCATCTTTTATAATTAACATTGTGTGGATTTGCGGTCGTTTTTCTAGGGCGTGATACAAACCTTCTCTTCTTTTCTCGTCAAATGTATGGGTAGTTGACACTTCCCATTTTCCGTCGGGGTAGGTTATGACCTTTTCTGCTTGCCCGCTATATAAAAATATTAATAAAATCGCTGTTAATAAAATTGGTATTAGAATTATTAACTTTTTCAAATTCTTACCCCTTTCAAAAATGATTAAAATGTAAGACTATAATAATATTGTAGACTTCTAAAATTAGAGTTTTTATTGAAAAAATAATTAATTATTAGCCCATTAAATTGTCCTTTTTGGAAATATTTTTTCAACATATAAAAAAGCCTCCCCAAAAAGTGAAGTATTACTTTGAGGTAGGCCCTTTGTTAGTTTACATATTGTGATTTCTTTAAAAACATATCTAGTAAAAAGTTTCCGAATGGAATGAAGGCTACTGCAATTGCACTAACTATCCATTTAAACGACCAACGAACTTTAAGTGTTGTGTAGCCGATAATAAATAGATACAAAATGAAGAGAAATCCGTGTAGCGAACCAACGAATGTGACTGCTTCTGGAATGTTCGCTGCGTATTTTAAAGGCATGGCAATGAACAACAGAACAATTAAGGAAGCGCCTTCAATGAATCCGATAATACGAAACTGATCAATTGGAGTTTTTGGCATATATGTATCATCCTTCTTTTTTATTTATCTTATTTTACCAATCTATGAGACAAGAAGTCTACATATGTTTGTATTCATAGGGGTATTTGGGGAAGGTTGGACAACATGCCCCCGTTACTGTATAACAACTTGGCCGTTATACTTGGGCTTATCCTCAGATCAATCTTTTGGAGCACAAATTCTAGTTTCTGAACCTTTTATTTGCGGTACCCCTCTTTTTATTTGCTATAACTATCCTTTTATTTGCGGTAACCACCTTTTTATTTGCGATACCATCTTTTTATTTGGTACTGTCAATAATTATGTGTAAGCATTTGTACTCAATGAGTTATATGTCTTTGTTAGTGGAGGATTCAGGCAGCCGCGGCTGCCTGAATCCTCCACTTTTAGGCTTTGGGATACCGCTCCTCAAACATTTTTAATATTTGATCATGAGCTAGGCCGAATCCACTTAGTTTTCTTCTTGACCAGCGCTCGTTATAGTCGATAGAGGTCAGGTACGTAATCTTTTCAGCTGCTTCAATGTTAGGCAGGCTATTCATGGTTTTTAACCTCTTGCGGATTTCCTTAATGGTACGCTCAATAAGATTTGTAGTGTAGATGTACTTTTGGACATCCTCAGGGTAGCGTAAAAAGGTTAAGAGTACTGGAAGGTCTTCTTCCCAAGAAGCTATTTCTCGACTGTAGCGCTTTTTCCATTTCTCCCTGAGCTCTCCGAACGCTTTCTCAGCTTCTTCGTATGTGCTTGATGTATAGACTTTTTTAAAATCAGTACTTAGCTCAGCTTGATCCTTCTTACGTGCTTTATTCATAGTGGAACGGACCTTGTGTATTACACAACGTTGAACATCAGCTTTTGGAAAGATGGAACGAAATGCCTCTTCGAGACCAGTCAGTCCGTCAAAAACGCCTAGCAGTACTTCCTGTACTCCTCTGTTGCGCAGGTCCTGGAGGATTTCCTTCCAACCATTTGAAGATTCTATTCCTCCTACATAAAAACCAAGGATTTCCCTGTGGCCTTCCGGAGTAATTCCTAGAACAATATAGACAGCTTCTTTGGCTACTGTATCTCTACGAATCTTTACAAATAAAGCATCAAGAAATAAAGCACAATAGCGCTCCTTTAAAGGGCGGTTCTGCCATTCAATCACATCCTCCATCACGGCAGATGTGATATTCGATATGGTGCCAGGGGAATATTGTTCCCCAAGCAAGTTTTTCAAGATGCTCCCTACCTGACGGACTCCAACCCCGTGTTGATAAAGTTGAACAACGAGCTCATCTACTGCAACCATTCGCCTCTGATAAGGCTCAAACATATTAGTTGTGAACTCTCCCTTACGATCACGGGGAACAGCCAAATCTTCAACGCGGCCATACATGGTGTCGAGAGTCCTCGGATAGTATCCGTTACGCGAATTTCCTTCTCCGACAGGTTCGTTCTCTAGTACACTCTTGATTTCCTCACGCAAGATAGTTTCTATTTTCTCCTTTAGGAGATCCTGCATGGAGATTTTTAAGATAGTGGCTAAATCTAATTTATCTGTGTTAAAATGAGACATGGATAAAGTACTCCTCTCAAAGGTTATTGTGGTGATAACTCAGAGAGTACTTTGTCCTTTTTTATTTGTCTAGCAAAAGGACTTACACATACTTTTATACATCATCTTTTATTTGCGTTTACCACTTTTTATTTGCGATACGCCCTTTTTATTTGCGATAACCTCATTTTTATTTGCGTTAACCACATTTGCGAATCCCTCCTACTTGCGAAAATGGACCACCCCACATTCCCAGCCCTCCACTCTACAAAAAACACCCGCTCCTACCGCCCAACCGCGATAAAAACGAGTGCGAAACTATAATTTAATTATTCTTCTCGCTAACTACTGCTTTATCATCTTTCTCAAATAATACTAGTAAGCCAGGTAGTAAAAATCCTCTTATAATGAACGTATCAATTAATATTCCGACAGCAACGATAAATCCGAACACGAACAATAACTCAATTGGTTGCGTCATTAAAACTGCGAATGTTGCGGCTAGTATTAAGCCTGCAGATGAAATAACGCCTCCAGTGTTCGCTACCGCAATTTCTACTGCCTTTTTCACAGAGTGCTTTTTCCGTTCCTCTTGGAATCGTGACACTAACATAATGTTATAGTCAATTCCTAATGCTACGAGGAAGACGAATGCATATAGCGGTACTCTGTTGCTGATTGTATCAATGCCGAAGAACAACTCCGTTAAGAACATTCCAATTCCTAATGCAGCAAGGAATGAAACTAATATAGTTCCCATCATGTATATTGGCATTTTCACAGACTTCGTTAACACAATTAACATTAAAAAGATTAATATCGTTTCTAATATAACGATAAGGATCGTATCACGATTATTATAATCACGGTTATCCACTTGTTTCGCTGTTTCTCCAGCAAAGTACAAATTTCCGTCTAAGTTCCCTATTAATGCTGCTTCTTCATTCATCATTGTTTCCATCGCATCAATGGACTCAACAGAATAAGGGCTTTCTGCAAATGTAACACTGTAGCTTACGACTTTACCATCTTCAGCAACACCATTCACCCGAACATTATCTACTAACGATTGTTCGGATAATCTTACTCTTAACTCTTCCTGTTGTTCAGGAGTTAACACATCCGTACCTTCCAATAAAACAGTTGAAGGAGCTAAGTCCCCTGGTGCGAACTTCTCTTCTAACAATTCATAACCATAACGTGATGGCATGTCTTCAGGGAAAGATTTCATCGTATCAAATTCATATTTTAAATTGAACATATTTAACGATGAGATAATTAAGAAAATAACAACAACACCTACCGCGAGCCCTGGCTTTCTAACGACGAAACGCCCAACACGACTCCAAACAGAGTTCGTTTTAACCTTTGCTTCTCCCACTTTCGGTACTTTCGGCCAGAATGATTTACGACCGAATAGTGCGAATAGGGCTGGTACTAACGTTACGGAAGCTAAAATGATAACAACAAGTGCTGTTGCAAATGTTGGTGCAAAGTTGCGGTAATCTCCAGATTGAGCGACAAACAATACGAGCATTGCAGCTAATACGGTACCTCCAGAGAAAAAGACTGGCATTCCCGTTTCTCTCATAGCACTTCTCATTGCAGTGAATTTGTCCTCGTGATCTTTCAATTCTTCACGGAAACGTGAGAACACGAATAACGAGTAATCAATGACAGCTGCAAATAATAATATCAACATAATCGACACGGTTTGCTGACTAATTAATACACCTGTACTTCCTAAAATACCGAGTGATTTCATTACAACTTCATGTACGATACCCGCCGCTAATAAAGGAATTAACGCTAATAATGGTGAGCGATAAATGATAATTAGTAATACTAGTATTAATCCAACTGTAGAGAAAATTAAAACTAAGTCCGCTCTTGAAAATAAATCAAGCGTGTCTGCAGCAATACCTGCTGGACCAGTTATATACAAATTAAGATTTGTTGTGCTTTCAACCACTTCATATATTTGTTCATTTACAGCTTTAATCTCTTTTGATTCTAAGCTTCCATCCAATGTAACTGGAACGATAGCAGTTGTTCCATCTTCGGAGAAAAAGCTCTCAACAGCTTGAGGTGGAAGCGCTGCTAACGGAATTACTTGTGCCAAGCCTTCGATGCCTTCGTCCTCGATTGCACTAACTGCACTAACTAAATTTGTTAACTCGATAGTGCCAGATTGTGATTCAAAAACTAAGATAGCTGGAACTCCGTCACTATCTGAAAAATATTGATCCACTTTACTTTGAGCTATTACTGCTTTAGCATCACTAGGTAGGGCATCAATACTTGAAACTTGATAATCTTTTACACTAGGTGCAAAAACAGTTAAAACCGCGGTCACAATTAACCAAAGGCTTAATGTAATCCACATCCCTTTTTTCGTTGAGACACGGTCCGTTATCGCTTGTAAAAATAATTTCATAGTGTATCTCCTCATATAAAAGTTTATAGTGACAAGTGTGTCACTTTGGAAATGAAAATAGACACTAATGCCACTTAACTATTATCGTTTATTAGTGACACTAGTGTCAATTATCTTTTCTTGAACATTCCGTGACTTAAAATTTCTTTTATTGACTCCACCCAAATCGAATATGGAACACCAAAATGATTAGGTATAGCAATACTTTGAAAGATAATCCCAAGCAATAGACCATTCGGAATATCTTCTTTTAACATCCTTTCTTTTTTACCTAATTCAATGAACCCTTGGAGGTTTTTGTACATTTCTAAATGGAGAAGATCTAATTTATCACGATTCTCTTTTGCTTTCGCGCTTACATTTGTCGGAATACTACTACCTATTTCTATCAGTTTATGAATAGATTTGTTTTTAAATATCAACTGAATTAAAAATTCAAACTGCTCCTCAAACCCGTCCACATGATCGATTTCTCTTAATTCAACGAGAAAAAGATTCATTTCGTATAGCATAAAATCGGTGATAAGCTCTTCTTTATTTTCATAGTATTTATACAACGCTCCTCTCGACACGTTTAAATGATCTGCTAAAATACTAAACGTAAAGCCTTCATATCCGTGTTGGAGAAGTAAATGATTCGTTGCTTGAAACAAATCTTCCGTTGAAAACTTTTTCTCTCTCGCCATCCTCCCACCTCCACAAAAAATCTAATCTGTAACCTTTTATTTTTTGATATAATAATATTAAGTATCTTTTCGCTACAGTTACTTACGAAACACAGTAGCGGACATCTACAGTTAGTACTGAATTTAACTCATAATAAACAAATACAAAGTCCATTACATATTATCATAAAGTAATTTTTCATGTGAAATAAATGAAGGAGCCATTTCATGACGAAAAAATTTGAAAATGACCCATTTAAAAGAACGTATACAAGTTTAGAGGACCTTGTTGACAGTATTAACGATACGTTTCAATGCCCTGTAACGATAGAGGATGCTAATCACCGTTTATTAGCATACAACTCTCACGAGGACGAAACCGACCCAGCTCGAATCTCGACCATTATTAAACGACGTGTTCCTGAAAAAGTAATTAATAAGCTTTGGAAGGAAGGAATTATTCCTCAGTTAATGGCAACCGACGAACCAATCCGAATTCCTGAAATTAAAGAAATTGGTTTACGTGATCGTGTTGCTGTATCCATTCGAAAAAATAATAAAGTATTAGGCTACATTTGGATTGTAGAAGAAAAAAATAAACTATCCGATAAGCAATTTTTACAACTTAAAAATGCGGCGAGCGCTGCAACAACATTATTAATTAAACTACATTTACAAAAAAAGAAAAAAGAAGAAGATTACCAAGATTTTTTCTGGCAACTCATAACAGGGCATTATAAATCTCAAGAAGAAATTAGTAAAAAGTTTTATCAATTAAATATATCCATGCCTGAACGATTTTCTGTTCTTGTCTTTCAGTTTGAACAAGAAATCTCAAGACAAATGGAAGACCATATCGCGTATTTAATATCAACAAGTCAAAAAATCACCAATCATTTTCTAGTCGTTATGCGAAATGAGCTTATTTTAATCGCTTCCCCTCACCCTTCTTATCCGGATGAGAAAAACTTTCGAGAATTTATTACCTTTTTTATAGCCGAAATGAAAAATAGGTTTTCGGTAGAAGGAATTAAAGGAAGTTCAGGAACGGTGTATGCCGACTTAGAAAGAGTGGAAACTAGTTATCAGGAAGCATTAAAAGTACTAGAAATGAAAGATGAATATCCGGAAGTACTGGAAGATGTATATCACTATCATCAGCTTGGTATGTTTCGGTATTTCGATGCGATTATGAAAGAAAAACGCTCCGATTCGTACGAACACCCAGCCATTTTTAAGCTTGAACAATATGATAAAGTAAACAACACAAACTTTTTAAAAACGTTAGAAGTTTTCATTAACGAAGATAGTAATATGAACGACGCTTCTAAAAAATTGTTTGTTCATATTAATACGTTAAATTATCGAATGAAACGCATTGTTGAAATTACCGAAATAGATTTAAAAAACGTGAACGAAAAAATGTCCATTTACGTAGATTTAATGCTACGACGCAAACGAAAGGATTTGTAAAATATCACAAATGAAAATGCTTTCATTCTTCATTTCATACAATGAAAAAATGTCAACTACACTCTATAATTTAAGCTAATAATAATAATACTATTATTGAAAACAAAGGGGGCAGGAACATGTTAATCGGAGTTCCTAAAGAAATTAAAAACAATGAGAATCGTGTCGCAATTACTCCAGCTGGTGTAGATGCTTTCGTAAAGGCTGGACATAAAGTAATTATCGAAACTGAAGCTGGGATGGGAAGCGGCTTTACAGATGGAGATTACACAAATGCTGGTGCGGAGATTGTAGAAACAGCAGCAGAAGCTTGGTCTGCAGATATGGTTATGAAAGTAAAAGAACCACTTTCATCCGAATACAACTATTTCCGCGAAGGATTAATTTTATTCACGTACCTTCATTTAGCAGCAGAGCCTGAATTGGCTGAGGCACTAACGAAGAATGGCGTAACAGCAATTGCATATGAAACAGTTGAAGTAAATCGTACATTACCACTACTTACTCCAATGAGTGAAGTTGCTGGAAGAATGGCAGCACAAATCGGTGCACAATTTTTAGAAAAAGTACACGGTGGTAAAGGTATCCTTCTATCAGGCGTACCTGGTGTTAAACGTGGAAAAGTAACGATTATTGGTGGCGGTGTAGCTGGTACAAATGCTGCGAAAATGGCAGTTGGACTTGGTGCGGAAGTTACAATTATCGATTTAAGCCCTGAGCGTTTACGTCAATTAGATGATATATTTGGTACAGATGTAACAACATTAATGTCAAACCCATTCAATATTGCAGAAGCAGTAAAAGAATCTGATCTTGTTATCGGAGCAGTTTTAATTCCTGGAGCAAAAGCACCGAAGTTAGTTTCAGAAGAAATGATTAAGTCAATGAGCCCTGGATCTGTTGTCGTTGATATCGCAATCGACCAAGGTGGTATTTTCGCAACTTCTGACCACATCACAACTCATGACAACCCAACGTACGTAAAACACGGTGTTGTTCATTACGCTGTTGCAAACATGCCTGGAGCTGTTCCTAGAACATCTACAATTGCATTAACAAATGCAACAATGAATTACGCTCTACAAATTGCAAACAAAGGCGTGCAAAAGGCCATTGCAGAAAACCATGCTTTAAAGCTTGGAGTAAACGTTGTAAACGGTTCGATCACGTATGAAGCAGTTGCAAAAGACTTAGGTTATAATTACGTACCAGTTGATGAAGCTTTCGAAAAAGAAATAACAAAATTATAATCCCTCTATCCCTCGTGTTTCGACACGGGGGATTTTTCTATCTATATTTGACCCCTTCGAACGATATTTTCCAAAAAATAAACACACGTTTAAAACCTTTATGATAAAGAATAATAACAAAGTACAAACTTTTTAATAAAGGAGTTGTCATAATGAAAGTTTACGTATTACATGCAAGTATGTATGGACATACAGAAGTTTTAGGTTCTGCCATTTCTGATGGAGCTAAACAAGTTAGTGGTGCAGACGTTATATATAAGTCAGTAGACGAAGTAGATCCAGAAGAATTAAAAGAAGCAGCTGCAATCATTTGGGGTTCAGGTGGTACGTTCGGAGAACCGAATGAAAAAATGTCGGCGTTCTTTTCGAAATTAGGCGGGATTTGGTATACTGGCGCATTCCAAGGGAAAGTTGGGGGCGTTTTTGCGACGACGACAACACAACATGGAGGAGTAGAAAACGTTTGTCGCGCATTACAAACACCGATGTTTCACCATGGAATGATTGTTGTATCTAATACCGGACCGAATGATGCGGATCGTGCTCAATACGGTTGTCCTTACGGAGCTGTCGCAGTAATTCCCGTTGAACAATCGAAAGACGCACCGCTCAATAAGCCGACTGATGCAGAAATGGAAATTGCACGCAATTATGGTAAGCTTGTTGCAGAAGCAGCGATGAAATTACACGGGTAGGTTTATATATCAGTGGGGACGTCCCCACTGATATTTGCCTTCGTTTTTTATTCGTTTCTTAAATAGCGGGGCTCCTTTTTTATAAACGGCCTAATTAAATAACTTAATACCTTCAATGGATTATGTGTACTTTGTTGAAAGATTTTACTACCGATACGACCATCAAGATGGGAAATGAGAAAATCATATGTGTTATTGTTCATTTGTTCTAACGCTCGGCGGAGTATTAACGAATGCTCGTAACTCTTCATTAAAGGCTTCGTTAATTGTTCATAGGTTCCTAAGCCACATATGTCTTGTGCAGCATATATCCCAGTTAATAGTGCTTGAAATTGGCCAAATCCGAGAAAAGGCATAATTGCACCGAAGCAATTTCCTGTAAAGAACGTATTACCAATTCGAGGTGCGTTGCAAATTCCAATCTTATAATTTCTAATTTGAAATTGATCGGTAATCTTTAACGATTGTCCAAGCTCGGAACAAACTGTTTGAAAAAATCGGTCCCAAAGCTTATTTATTTCTTCATCTGTTTTGATTGCCTCATCAGGAAAAGCAATGACAATGTTGGCTTCTTTATCAGAAAACGGAAGTAAATAGCCATATCCTTTAGGAGCTAATTCGTTATTTAACCATACACTAACGGAAAAACGTTCAAAATTCCCTTCAACTGTCGCTCCCTTTAACGTTACCGATAAATCTTCTTTAAAGTTTTTTACTTTTACCGCATAGGAAGCATCACCTGTTGCCATCACAACGTGAGTATACTCTTGCGAAAGCTCCTCATACGACTTTTCAGAGTTAAATATTAGCTCTGAGTTAACTTGCTCTGCTAATTGATTTTCAAAAGATAGCTCATGTCGACCTCTAATATTAACAAAACCAATTCTCTCATTAATAGTAGCTTTACTGTTTTCGCTATGTATGACCATTTGCCCAATATGACTCGTTGGCTTTAAGTACAGTTCGTATTCATTTGATAAATAGCTAATGGAGTCGTTAATCGGTCTAGTTAAAATCGAGAAGAGTGCCTCGCCATTTATGAAGCGGTCTCCAACTTTCGATCTACTCTCGTATATTGTTGGATAGACTCCATTCCGTTCTAACATAATAGCACAAGCTAAGCCTGACAACCCCGCTCCCATTATCGCCACCTTCAATTTATATCCCTCCCGTCATACATTATTTTTACTATTAGTTTTGCCTGATTATAAAAAAGAATGTTCGTGTTTATAGATGTTTCTGTATATTTTTGCATTTCCGAAGCAAAACTCTAGTAAGATACGCATGAAATTTGGTACTTTAAAAGAAAGAATAAAATGAGGTGGAAAACAATGAATTTAAATGAGTGGTTTGCAAAAGGACTTACATATGAACAATATAAAGAAAACATGACGGTAAACAGAGAAGAAATGGAAACTATTTATCAAGATTTTTCTTTAAAAACGGAAGAAACTTCGCTGTTACAAAAGGTAGCACAACAACAATTAAACGTTATTGTTATTACGGAAGACTGGTGTGGAGATGCCCTACTTAATAATCCGATATTAATGAAAATAGCTGAAGCCGGTAAAATGGACGTTCGCTTTATTCTTCGCGATCAAAACCTTGAATTAATGGATCAATATTTAACGAATGGGACAGCTCGCTCTATTCCAATCTTTATTTTCATTAACCAGGCTGGTGAAGAAGTAGCTGTATGGGGCCCAAGAGCTCCTAAAGTGCAGGAAATGGTGGATAAAATGAAGTCTTCCCTTCCCCCAAGTGACTCACCAGATTTTAAGGAAAAGCAATCTGCCCTCTTTAAGCAAATTAAAGATTTATACGTAAACGATGCTTCTCTACGGGATATTGTGTCAGATAGCATATTAGAAAAGTTAAAAGAGAAAGTACTATAATAGAAAGAGGTCTGCCGAATAATAAGTGGCAGACCTCTTTTACATTATAAAACTAAACCTTTTTTCTTTGCATCAGCATCCATACCTGCACCGATAGCTATACCAATACCTATTCCAATTGGGATTCCCATACCGATATTATCGAACGCAGATAAACCTAACGCTACTCCAATGGCTACACCTACAGACATAAACACACTCATATAATAACCTTCCGTGACTAGCTTATGTTTCTTCTGTAGATGGGCTGTAATAAGATGTAGTTTCTTACTATGATGTTTTAACATTTCTTTATCTTGTATAGTTTTCATTGCTTGTATTTCATGAAGACAAGTTTCGAGTTCGTTCAAGTATTTTTCACATTCCGGACAATCGCTTGAAAAAGAATGAACACGTTTTAACACTCGCTCCATTTTTTCCAATTTAAGTCTATGCTGATCTCTATTGCTCACATTACTTTTAATCTCATTTAATGTATCGAATATTTTTTTGACTCGTTCATTCATCCGCCGCTCACCCTTTACCTTTTTTCGGTTAATATTTCTACGGTTGCAGCATACTAAAGGTTTCAAGAAGACTACGTTTTAATGAATAAACCTACTTAATCTGAACAAAGAAATATCATGTTCCGTCTCCCCATCAATCGCAAGTTGACTTAACACTTCCCCCATTACACTACTAAATTTAAACCCATGACCAGAAAAACCGGCAGCAATGATAATATTTTCATCTATTGGATGATGATCAACAATAAAATGTTCATCAGGTGTTAAAGTGTACATACAAACTTTACCATCCTTTAAAGCGCCCGAAGCATTCGGCATATACACGTTTAAAAATTGACGTACATCCCCTTCATCAGCAGGATCAATTCCAAACGGTTCCTTTTCGTCATCAGGGTTTATCTTTTTCCCACCATCATGTCTTCCGATTTTCAACCCGTCACCATTCATATTTGGAAAGCCATAATATTTTCCTTCTTCTGCATCAAAAAAGAACGCGGGAAAATTTGTCATGGTGTACTCATCAGTTTTTGTCTCAAACCACGCAAACGTCTTTCGTGTAGGTTGTAATGGTAGCTCTAAAGAATGTAATAGTTTCGAAGTCCAAGCACCGGCCGTAACGATTACTTTTTTGGCATAGTAATCACCGCTGTTTGTTTTTATAGAGACTCTATCTTCTTCCCCCTGGATATCCACAACATTTGTATGAGGTAAATAGGAAGCATTATAGTTCAGTGCTAGCTCTCGATATACTTCTATACATTTTTCACTATATAATATTCCAGACAACGGCTCGTAACAACCTACAAAATGATTCGGTACATTCAGACCTGTCCACTTCTCCATCATTTCTGTTGAAGACATAACGTTGAGTGGTAATCCATGTGTATTAGCACTTTCTATCGTCTCATTAATGAACGCAGAATCTCTCGGTCCAATGCCGAGTACACCTGTTTTTTCAAATAATGTCGTATTACTTTCCTTTTCTAACTGTTCCCATAATACTTGTGCACGTAAAAGGAGCGGAACATATTGACTTCCTTCCCCGTAGGCATGCCTAATAATTCTCGTACTACCATGATGACTACCGTTATGGTGTGGAGGGTCAAACGAATCAATAAGTAACGTTTTAACCCCACGTTTTGCTAAAAAATAGCCTGCTGCCATTCCCATTGAACCTGCTCCTACAACGATTACATCAAAAATATTATTTCGCACCATCACAACCTCACTTTCTATTAATAAATATTGTACACCTTTTCCATATAACTGTTTAAAAATTATTATTGTTTAAATAAATACCAAAATGGTACGATGGAAGGACGGAATATCATTTTAATAAATACATAAGATGGTATAAAGGTAAGCGCTTTTTTCCTTCCGGTAGTGGTATCTATGATTCCCTCCTTAACTAGCGCCATTTGAGGTATTGATTGTCATTTAAACGAAAATTTATTTATATTAGGAGAGTTGTCATGGAACACAATATAGTAGTACGCAACAATGTGAAAATTTTAGGAAAAGGGACTCAGCCAATCCTGTTTGCGCCTGGATTTGGTTGCGACCAAACAGTTTGGAAGCAAGTAGTTCCAGCCTTTGAAGAACATTATCAAGTTATTTTGTTTGACTATGTAGGTTTAGGTAATTCAGATATAAGCGCTTATAACCCTGAAAGATATAGTACCCTTAACGGCTATGCACAAGATATACTCGATGTTTGCTCTTATCTTCAGCTAAAAGATGTGATTTTTGTAGGTCATTCCGTTTCAAGCATAATTGGTTTACTTGCTTCTCTCTACCAACCAACATTATTTTCCAATCTAATTATGATAGGTCCTTCCCCATGTTACCTTAATGATCCCCCTGAATATTTTGGTGGATTTGAAAAAGAAGATTTACATAGCTTAATAGAAATGATGGAAAAGAATTATATTGGCTGGGCTAATATTTTTGCATCAACTGTCGTCAATAACGCTGATAGACCAGACGTGACAAAAGAGCTAGAAGACCGCTTTTGCTCAACAGACCCTATTATTGCAAAACAATTCGCTATGGCAGCATTTTTCTCTGATAATCGTGAAGACTTACGAAAAGGAGTTGTACCAACGCTGATTTTACAATGTTCTGAAGACATTATTGCACCAACCGAGGTTGGACAATACGTTCACGAACATTTACCGAAAAGTGAATTTCAAGTAATGAATGCAACTGGTCATTGCCCTCACATGAGCCACCCTGAGGAAACAGTTCAACTTATTAAACAATATTTAAACGAGGTCCATCTAAATAATAATCATCTTGGTCCTGTTTAATGGATGAACTGCTAAATTATGCACCAGGTGGCTTTCTCACATTGTCAAATGAAGGAACGATTCTTTCTATTAATCAAACATTACTGACTACATTAGATTACCGAAAAGAGCAACTAATCGGAAAACATATAAATAATATTTTATCGGTTCCAGCTCGTATCTTTTATCAAATTTATTTTATACCGTTAATAAAAGTAGAGCAGCGCATAGAAGAAATGTATTTAACATTAAATAAAAAAGATGGGAAAGAAATACCCGTTCTTCTTAACGCTTCTGGCAATAGCACAAATGACACTTCTAATATCCATTGCATTATTATTCCTATGCAAAAAAGAAACGAGTTGGAAAATCAATTACTACTTGCAAAAAAAGAGGCTGAGCTCGCTTTAAAAGAAAAAAACATCATGAATACTCAACTTAAAAGCGCCTTTAAAGAGTTAGAAGAAAAGCAAAAGGAACTATTAGAATTAAATAAACAAAATCAAAAGTTTACAGTGGACACAAAATTAGAATTGCAGCTTGCACGGAAAATACAAAAAACATTTTTAACGGAGCCGTTTTCTCACCCTCATGTAAAAACGGAGGTGTACTATCAACCAGCAGGAGAATTATCTGGGGATATGTATGGGGTGTATCGTATTAATGAATACCAATACGGTATCATTATACTAGATGTGATGGGTCATAGTATTTCTTCCGCCTTTATAACCATTTCACTACATTCTTTATTTCACCGACTAATCTCAACTGGTGTAACCGGGGATGTTGTAATGAAAGAATTAGATCATCACATTCATTCTCTTTTTCAACATAACGAAGATGCAAGACATTATTGTACAGCGATTCACCTTTTAATAGATACTAGAAAGAAAGAAATTGAATATATAAATGCCGGGCATCCACCTGCTATTTGGCAAGAAATCAACGGAAGACAACGAGAGCTAAAATCAACTACGCCACCTATCGGTTTACTTGAAGGGATTGCTTTTAAAAGTGAAAAATTCTCATACGGTATTGGTGGTAAACTAGCCCTTTACACAGACGGAATTACCGAACCACAAGATTGTAACTTTTTAGCTCCATTAATTCAAGAAAATGCAACAAAATCTTTATCGGAAGTGAAAGAACGAATTATGGAAATACTCAACAACAATAGAAATATAGATAAGAAGGATGATCAATGCTTGATTTTGGTTGATATTAGTTAATGGAAAGAGGTAATGACTTTAAGATGATTCATTACCTCTTTTGATTTTACTATCATGTTATTGTACGTTCAGCGTCTATATAGCCTGCCCCGTATACATATTCATCGTTATCTCCCCATCGTATCGCATTTTTCATTAACGCCTTTTTTACTTTGTATGGAGTTAAGTTAGGATTATGCTGTAAAAGTAAGGCAACTACCCCTGCGCATATCGGTGTTGCCATTGAAGTACCAGATAACGAAATATAGTGTTCTCCAACTCTTGCATTTTTTTGGAGCTTATCAATGTATGAACCTGGTGAACGTAATGAAATAATATTTACACCAGGTGCCACAACATCTGGCTTTTTCACACCATAAATGGTTGGCCCTCTACTAGAAAAACTTGCGATTTCATCATCAGAACGGGAAGGAGTATTTTTATCATCCATTGCCCCGACCGTAATGACTTTACTACTTACCCCTGGGCTCGCTATCGTATGAGGATCAGGTCCTTCATTTCCAGCGGCCACACATACAACAAGTCCTGCATCCCACGCTGCTTCCACGATTTGAACCATTGGATCGTCATTTTCATTTCGATAGGCACTACTCGCAGTACTTCCAAGCGACAGGGACAAAATATTAATTCCTAACGCATCTTTGTTCTCAATACACCATTGTACACCTTCCATCACTGTCGCTAAAGAACCTGAGCCGAGCTTATTTAACACTTTGACACCGACAATGGATGCATTTGGTGCTGGACCTTTATACTGTCCACCTGACATCGACCCGTTTCCAGCTGCGTCACCCGCACAGTGGGTACCATGTCCATTGTCATCGTACGGATTCGCTTCGTTATTAATGAAATCTCTAAAACCTTTAATTCGTCCTTGTAAGTCAGGATGTGGATGAACTCCTGTATCTATTACAGCTATCGTTATGCCCTCACCAGTTAACTCTGTATGATTTCTAACGATATTCGTTGCATTTATAGTGGGAGTTGCAACATCTAGTAAAGCTTTAACCTCTCGATTGTAGTAAACTTTTTTTATTTTTGCGCATTTCGAAAGTATTTCTTCTAATGCTACAGCGGTAACAGTTGCGCTACAAGATTGGATACTTGGAAATTGTTTTCCGATTTGACATCTCAAATGACGATGCAATACTTCATTCACTGTTTGATATTCTTGTTGGAGTTCTTTGTTTTTACATTGTTGAAAGGAGATAATAACAGGATATTGCTTGAAGTTACTAAGAAATCTCTCGAATGTACGATGCAAAAAACACGGGGTATATTTGAATGGACGGTATATTGAAGTGAATTCTTCTCTTAATTGTTTATCTAATTTATGTGCGTTGTTTCTTACCATTTGGATCATAGAAAAACCAAACATCTATTAACACTTCCTTATATTAAAGATACTAATAATTTATGTTGTTAATAGATTTGTTGTAACGGTGTTTATACTAAAAAAAAGAAAACCGTTACTAGTTTTAGTAACGGTTTTCTCTGAAAATATCGTTTCACATCCTGTATCTCACTTAACTAATTTTCCTAACATCTTCTATGTTTTTAGATAGTTTTTTATAGAGTGGTAAGTTGGAAAGGTCCATATTTCCACCGCTAATAATTGTACCTACTCGTTTATTTACTAGGTTAACTTTTCTACATAGGAGTGCTGCGAGGGCAGCGGCCCCAGCTCCTTCTACTAACATCTTCTCGCGCTCTAGCATGAACATAATAGCATAGGCAATTTCTTCATCTGTAACAGTAACCATTTCATCTACTAGTTGATGAATAATTGGATAGGTTACTTGACCTGGCTCTTTTACTAATATTCCGTCGGCTATCGACTGGACATGTTGTAGCTTGTAATTACTTGTTCCAGTAAAACGGTTATATGTAGCTGGCGCACCAGAAGCTTGCACACCAATTACTTTAATGTTTGGATTAAAGCCTTTTACTGCTAATGCAACACCAGCAATCAAGCCGCCTCCGCCTACAGGAACTAAAAGTGCTTGTAAATCATTATACTGTTGCATTAATTCTAACCCGATTGTTCCTTGCCCAGCTATTACATCATGATCATCAAATGCGTGAACGAACGTTGCACCTTTCTGCTGGCGTTCGTTCATCGCTGCTTCAAAAGCCTCTTGATACGTTTCGCCTCCTAGTACGATTTCCGCCCCGTAAGATTGTGTTGCAATAGCCTTTGCGGTTGGCGTTTGGGCTGGCATATAAATTTTTGAACGGATTCCTCTTTTGGAGGCTGCAAATGCAACTCCTTGCGCATGATTTCCTGCTGATGCTGCAACAATTCCTTTTGCGCCTTCAAAATCAGACAGTTTCATAATTTTATTTAACGCACCTCTTAATTTAAAGGAGCCTGTTTTTTGTAGGTTTTCCAATTTTAAATAAACGTCAGCCCCTGTTAGTTTATTTAATGTTGCGGACTGTTTAATAGGTGTTCGATGGATATATGGATGGAGATTTTCCATCGCGTTAATTACATCATGTTCTTGGAGATAATTCCCAACGCAGTTCTTCCTCCCTTGTTTCGTACCGTTTAATTTGATCATCGTATTGTAATGTTAAAGAAATTTCATCCCAACCATTTAATAGCATTTCTTTTCGATAAGGATCAATAGAAAAGCTAGCTTTAAAACCTTGCTCGTCTGTTACCGTCTGCTCTTCTAAATGAACGAAAAGACGGTAGTTTGGTTGTTTTGCATTTTCTAATAATGTGTCTACTTCTGACTGCTGAAGTTTTACCGGCAGTAAACCTACCTTCAGACAGTTATTATAAAAAATATCTGCAAAGCTTGTGGCAATTACTACTTTAAATCCGTAGTCTAATAATGACCACGGTGCATGCTCACGGGACGATCCACAGCCAAAGTTTTCACCAGCAACTAATATAGAGGAGTCTTTATATTGTGGTTGATTTAAAATGAATTGTTCATTCGTTGTCCCGTCGTCCTGAAAGCGCCAGTTGTAAAATAAAAACTGACCAAACCCTTGTCGTTCTATTCGCTTTAAAAACTGTTTCGGAATAATTTGGTCTGTATCAACATTTGCCCGATCTAAAGGGCAAACAATACCGTCATATTTTTGAAAAGGTTCCAATATTATTACCCTCCTTTATTGAAAAACGGGCTCCAATTTTCTTACATCACTAAATTTCCCTGTAACGGCAGCAGCGGCCGCCATTTGCGGACTAACTAAATGTGTTCTTGCACCATTTCCTTGTCTTCCCTCAAAGTTACGATTTGACGTAGATGCACAACGTTTACCTGCTGGTACAACATCGTCATTCATCGCTAAACACATACTACATCCGGACTCTCGCCACTGGAAGCCAGCTTCTGTAAAAATTTTATCTAAGCCTTCTTTTTCCGCTTCTTTTTTAACCGTTTGAGAGCCAGGTACAATGATCGCTGTAACACTATCTTTTACTTTTCTACCTTTCACCACTTCAGCAGCGGCACGTAAATCACTTAATCTAGAATTAGTACAAGAGCCGATAAATACGTAATCAACCGCAATATCTTCAATCGGTGTATCTGGTTCCAATCCCATATACTCTAAAGCTCTTTGAATGGATTGACTCTCAGTTTTATTCTCTAAAGCGCTTGGATTAGGTACTTTACCTGTTACAGTCGTTCCCATTCCTGGGTTTGTTCCCCAAGTTACGTGAGGTTCAATTTGCGAGCCGTCTATAACAATCGTTTTATCAAATGTAGCCCCTTCATCTGTTGCAAGGCTTCTCCAATAATCTACCGCTCTCTCAAACTCTTCACCTTTAGGACTATATTTTCTATTTCTTAAATATTCAAAGGTTACTTCGTCTGGGCTAATAAGTCCCGCACGAGCACCAGCTTCAATCGACATATTACAAATCGTCATCCGCTCTTCCATTGATAAACGACCAATTACGTCTCCTGTATATTCAATAACATGCCCCGTTCCAAATGCAATACCATGTTTGGCAATGATGTGTAAAATAACATCTTTCGCACTTACTCCGAACCCAAGCTCGCCTTCTACTTTAATTTGCAATGTTTTTGGACGAGCTTGCCAAAGCGTTTGGGTTGCAAGAACATGTTCGACTTCACTCGTCCCTATTCCGAAAGCTAGTGCTCCAAACGCACCGTGAGTGGACGTATGACTGTCACCACAAACGATCGTTTTCCCTGGCTGTGTTAAACCTAATTCTGGTCCGATTACGTGAACGATTCCTTGATCGGGATGGTGAATGTCAGCAATTTCAATACCAAATTGCTGACAGTTTTCCATTAGCTTTGACATTTGTGTTTTTGCTATTTCATCTGTAATTACATGTTTATTAATCGTTGGAACGTTGTGGTCCATCGTAGCATATGTTAGATCTGGTCTTCTTACTTTTCTTCCGTTTAGTCGTAAGCCTTCAAAAGCTTGTGGAGAGGTTACCTCGTGAACTAGATGTAAATCAATATATAGTAAATCTGGCTTTCCTTGTTCCGACTGAACCGTATGCTTCTCCCAAACTTTTTCTATTATCGTTTTTGCCGCCATACCTTTACCTCCTTACAACGAACATTATGCATAGCAAGCTAAAATCCCTACAATTGCGTCATCTTCTAATTGATTAACAACAAGCTCAATCATCTTATCCGTTCCTACTACTGTACTACCCTCTGATTGAATATCTCCAGTCCGGTATCCAGCATTTAACACATCATTTACCGCACGCTCAATTGTTTCTGCTTCTTTTTCCATTGAAAATGAATATTTTAACATCATTGCCGCCGATAAAATCATCGCTAATGGGTTCGCTTTATTTTGCCCAGCAATATCAGGAGCTGAGCCGTGAATTGGTTCATATAACCCGAAGCTATCATTTCGTAAGCTTGCTGACGGAAGCATCCCTAGTGAGCCTGTTAACATCGACGCTTCATCACTTAAAATATCACCAAACATATTTTCCGTAACGACGACATCAAATTGTTTTGGGTTTTGAATTAGTTTCATCGCAGCAGCGTCGACTAAAATATGTTCAACCTCTACATCTGGATAGAAGGCTGCTTTTTCCTCAACAATTTCTCTCCACATCTTGCTTGATTCTAAAACATTTGCTTTATCTACAGATGTTAATTTTTTTCTTCGCACAGAAGCTAACTCAAATGCTTTTTCAACAATTTGTTCAATCTCTTTTCTCGAATATTGTAGAGTATCGACAACATAGGATTGATCTTCACCTCTACGCTCACTAGGTTTTCCGAAATAAAGTCCACCTGTTAGTTCCCTTACAATCATTAAATCTACATTTTGAACAACTTCTTTCTTTAATGGAGAAGATGCAATAAGACTTTCAAATGCTGTTACCGGACGTAAATTCGCGAAAAGTCCTAACTCCTTCCTAATCGCGAGTAAACCGCGCTCTGGTCGTAAATGAGAAGGATTTCCGTCCCATTTCGGCCCCCCAACTGCTCCTAGAAGGACAGCATCACTACTTTTACAAGCTTCTATCGTCTTTTGCGGAAGAGGTGTATCGTATTGATCAATGGCAGCCCCTCCGATAGAAGCTTTCACAAATTCAAATTGATGACCGTACTTTTGCGCTACAGCTTTTAAAACTTTAATTGCTCCACTAACAACCTCTGGACCAATTCCATCACCAGGTAAGACCGTTATTTTTTTTCGCGCTCCCATTGTAATCCCTCCATTATATTAGTTGTTCCGTTTTATAAATGTACTTTTTGTTTTACTTTTCTACTCTCAAACTTACAAACGCGATTGACTGCATTGATATATGCTCTGGCAGAAGCTTCTAATACGTCCTGTGCCGTTCCTCTTCCACTTGATTCCACTCCGTTATACAACACTTTTACGAACACATTTGCTAATGCATCACGTCCACTACCGACGGAGTTTAATTTATAATCTAATAGCTGAACTGGTTCCTCCACGATACGCTCGAGTGTATTATAAATTGCTTCTACACTACCTGAGCCAGTAGCAGCTTCTTGGATTTTTTCTCCATCCTTTGTTGTCACAACTAATGTCGCCGTAGGGATGTTAGCCGTTCCATATTGGACTTGTAAACTAGTAAACTCATATTTTTTCTGTTCGTCTTTTTCCGTTTGTTTATCTGTTAATAGCTCAAGCAAATCTTCTTCCGTAATTTCCTTTTTCTTATCTGAAAGGTCTTTGAATAGTTTAAACACTTCGTTTAATTCTTCATCTGCTAATTGGAATCCAAGCTCTAGCGCTTTATTTTTGAAAGCATGTCGACCGGAATGTTTTCCAAGAACTAAACTATTTGATTTCACACCAATTAATTCTGGCGTAATGATTTCATATGTTGATTTTTCTTTTAACACACCGTCTTGATGAATGCCTGATTCGTGGGCAAATGCATTTGCTCCAACGACCGCTTTATTAGCTGGAACAATCATTCCAGATAATTTGCTCACAAGGTTACTTGTTCGTTTAATTTCATCTAGCTTTAGGTGAGTTTCTGCTTCGTAATAGTCTTTGCGGATATGAAGCGCGACCGCTACCTCTTCAAGAGAGGCATTACCTGCGCGTTCACCGATTCCATTAATAGTACCTTCTACTTGAGTAGCACCATTCTCAATTGCAGCGAGTGTATTAGCTGTCGCCATTCCGAGATCATCGTGGCAATGGGCAGATAGTTTAACTTTATCGATATTTTTAACGTACGAACGTAAGTATTTAAATAGCTTTCCATATTCTTGTGGGCTACGGTAACCGACTGTGTCTGGTAAGTTGATCACCGTTGCTCCTGCATCAATGACTTCTGATACAATTTTCACTAAAAAATTTAAATCGGATCGACAAGCATCCTCTGCGGACCATTGCACTTGAGGGAAATATTGACGGGCATATTTCACACTACTTACTGCAGCATCGATTACTTCATCAGGTGTCATTTTTAACTTATAAGTCATGTGGATTGGAGACGTTGCTAGGAAGATATGCAATCTTGGTTCAGCCGAATATTTTAATGCTTCCCACGCTGCATCGATATCCTTTTTGTTCGAGCGCGCTAGTCCTGTTACGGAACTATTTTTAACAGTTTGCGCGATTAATTTCACTGCCTCAAGGTCACCTTTGGAGGCTGCGGGAAAGCCAGCCTCCATAATATCAACTCCAAGACGTTCTAACTGCTTTGCTATTTCCAATTTTTCGACCGTATTTAAATTAACACCCGCTGATTGTTCGCCGTCTCTTAGCGTTGTATCAAATACGTCAATTTTTCGCACTTGCTACCACTTCCTTTTTTGTTTGTTTTTTTACAAATGGCATCATTGCGCGTAGTTCCTTTCCAACAACTTCGATTGGGTGGTTCTTTTCACGTTCGTTAATAGCGTGGAACTCTGGGCGATTAAGTTGGTTTTCTAAAATCCAACCTTTCGCAAATTTCCCATCTTGAATGTCTGTTAAAATATCTTTCATTCGTTTCTTCGTATCTTCGTCTACTACTCTAGGTCCAGATACAAAATCTCCCCATTGAGCTGTATCAGAAATAGAGTATCTCATTCCTGCTAAACCATCTTCATACATTAAATCAACAATTAACTTTAACTCATGTAAACATTCAAAATAGGCAACTTCTGGCTGATATCCAGCTTCCGTTAACGTTTCAAAACCTGCTTTTACTAGAGATGTTAAGCCACCACAAAGGACTGCTTGCTCTCCGAATAAATCCGTTTCTGTTTCTTCTTTAAATGAAGTTTCGAGAACACCAGCACGTGCAGCTCCAACACCTTTCGCATAAGCAAGTGCTAAATCTTTCGCAGTTCCTGATACATCTTGGTATACACCGATTAATGCAGGTACTCCTGCCCCTTCTTCAAATGTACGACGAACTAAATGTCCTGGTCCTTTTGGTGCTACTAAAAATACGTCTACATCATGTGGAGGAACAATTTGGTTAAAATGAACGTTAAATCCATGAGCAAATACTAAAGCTTTGCCAGCTTGTAAATTTGGTTCAATCTCGTTTTTATAAACTTGTGGCTGCATTTCGTCTGGAAGTAGTACCATAATAACGTCTGCTTCTGCACTCGCTTCATGAACTGTTTTTACGTCAAAACCATCTTCAACTGCAGAGTTCCATGATTTTCCTTGACGAAGACCAACAACTACTTCGAAACCACTATCACGTAAGTTTTGTGCATGTGCATGACCTTGAGATCCATATCCAATTACTGCTACCTTTCTTCCTTTTAATACTGCCTCGTTAATATCACCGTTATAATATACTTTTGCCATTTTCATTCATCCCTTCAATTTTTATTGTGAATTTTCCAATTATTTATTTTAATAATGAGTATTGCTTCATATTGGCAACTGATTTTTGTGAGCCTCTTGGGAAAGCGGTAATTCCAGTTCTAGCTAGCTCTTTAATTCCGTAAGGTCTCAATAAGTCAATAATTGCATCCATCTTCTCGGAATCACCAGTTACTTGAACGGTGACACTTTCCCTTGATACGTCAATAATGGACGCTCGGAATAGTTCGACTATGCCACTAATCTCACTTCGTGTTTGCGCATTACTAATAACTTTAATTAGTGCTAACTCTCTCGCAACAATTGCTTGGTCTGTAATATCAGAAACTTTCAAAACATCAATTTGTTTGTTTAGTTGCTTTATAAGTTGCTCTACTTGGCGGTCATCTTCCACATTGACAACAAAGGTCATTTTGGAAACACCTTCAATTTCCGTTACTCCAACAGTAATACTTTCAATGTTAAATTGCCTTTTTGTAAACAAACCGGTAATTCGATGTAATACACCACTTTGGTTATTTACAGTGGCTGAAACAATTCGACGTTTCATCGTTTCACCCCAATCATTTCATGCAATCCTTTACCAGGTGCGATCATCGGATATACATTTTCCATTCTACTAACACGACAATCTATTAAAATTGGTTCGCGCTTATTTAACGTTTCTTGCAATACTTCTTTTGCTTGTTCTTCACTCGTTACTTGAATTCCTCGAATGCCATATGATTCCGCGAGTTTTACGAAATCTGGTTGATGTTGCATAATCGACTGTGAATAACGCTGTTCATAAAATGTTTCTTGCCACTGTCTTACCATTCCTAATGCGTTATTATTAACAATTACGATCTTCACTGGCAGATCTAGCTCTGTTAAAAGTGACATTTCTTGTAATGTCATTTGAAAGCCTCCATCTCCAACTAGGGCAACGACGTTTGCTTCTCGGTCAGCTAGTTGAGCTCCAATCGCTGCTGGAAAGCCGAAGCCCATCGTACCTAAACCACCGGATGTTACCCAACGGTTAGGGGCATTAAAACGATAATATTGAGCTGCCCACATTTGGTGCTGGCCAACATCCGTTGTTACAATCGCATTTCCTGCCGTACATTCATGAACTAATTCAATTAAATGTTGAGGCGAGATTTCTTTTTCACAGTTGTTGTACCAGAGTGGATATTGTTCTTTATATGTTGTTAAATGAGCTAGCCATTCAGAAATATTCGGCTTAGCATCACACTCTTCATTTAGTTTTGTTAATGCTTCTTTTGCATCTGCAACGATTGGTATTTGAGTTGTAACGTTTTTTCCGATTTCGGCAGGATCAACGTCAATATGGGCAACCGTCGCTTTTGGGGCAAAATGTTTTAAATTACCTGTTAGTCTGTCATCAAAGCGAGCACCGATGCTAATTAAAAGATCGCATTCGTACATTGCCATATTGGCAGCATAAGTTCCATGCATTCCACCCATTCCTAAATTTAAAGGATGTTCTGCTGGAAAAGTTCCAAGACCTAAAAGTGTATTAACAACTGGAAGGTTATTTTGTTCTACAAAGGCTAATAATTGCTCGGACGCTTTAGCATGTAACACACCTGCACCTGCTAAAACTACCGGTCTTTTCGCATTTTTCACAGCCTCTAATAGTCTCTTTATTTGTAAAACATTCGGCGATAACGTTGGCTGATACCCAGGTAAATCTACTTCAAGTTCAAAGTTTGGACTCATTACTTCTGCACTTATATCTTTTGGAATATCTACTAAAACAGGTCCTGGTCTCCCAGTTGTTGCGATATAAAATGCTTCTTTCACAATTCTAGGTAAGTCGCTAATCTGGCGCACTTGGAAGTTATGCTTCGTAATTGGCATTGTAATACCAACAACATCGGCCTCTTGAAATGCATCTGTTCCGATTACACCTCTAGCAACTTGACCTGTAAAAATAACTAACGGCAGTGAATCCATCATTGCATCTGTAATTCCTGTTACTAAATTTGTTGCACCAGGTCCTGATGTCGCAATGACAACACCTGGCTTTCCTGAAACTCTCGCATAACCTTCAGCTGCATGGATTGCTCCTTGTTCATGCCTAGCTAAAACATGCTTGATTGGCATTTTATAAAGAGCATCATAGATGGGTAGAACAGCACCTCCAGGATATCCGAAGAGTAGTTCGACCTTTTCGTTTTTTAACGCTTGAATAAAAATCTCTGCCCCACTCATCTCTTCCTTTAATGGTTCAGCCTCTACCTTTGTATGCATACTAGTCTCCCTCCTAAAACATTTATAAATTTTTATTAGAAAAACTCGCTACTCGCTTGTTCCTTAGACGAAGCGAGTTGCATAGTTTTACTTATGCGACTCTGAAAAGTAAACCATTTTCAAAAGTGGAATCTAACATTCTACACAGTTTAAAAGTTTTATACTTTTCTATAAGCTAAAATAAAAAAGCTTTTCCAACCTCTGCCTCCACAATTAATACAATGGAACGCAGGGGTGAAAAAGCTTTTAGTAACTTTATCACGGTACCACCCTGATTCATGATATTTTCGCAAATATCACCTTTGGAACAACAAATCTATTGTTCATTTTTGTAACGAGTATTACTACTCGGTCGATCCTACTAAAATTCATTTTTCAGATCAACGCTCAGAGGGGATGTCGCAAAAGGAGGTATTACCGGTTCGCAGCAACCACCGGCTCTCTGAAAATACGGATTCCTTCACTTTTTCCTCGTCAACGCCTTTAAAACTATTAAATTTTCATAATTCCACCCGTACTTGCATTCGTTACAAGTTTGGCGTATCTCGCTAAGTAACCTTTTTTAATTTTCGGTTCAAGTTGTTTCCAATCTGCTTTACGTTTTGATAGCTCCTCTTCAGAAACTTTTAAATTTATCGTTCTGTTCGGTAAATCGATGGAAATAATATCTCCATTTTCAACGAAGGCAATTGGTCCGCCTTCTGCCGCTTCAGGTGAAATATGTCCGATGGAAATACCTCTTGATGCTCCGGAAAATCTACCATCTGTAATAAGAGCAACTTTTGTTGATAATCCACGGCCTGCAATTGCAGAAGTAGGTGCTAACATTTCCGGCATTCCCGGACCACCTTTTGGTCCTTCATAACGGATGACAACAACATGCCCTTCTTTTACAGTTCCTTCATCGATACCTTTTTGTGCCTCTTCTTGAGATTCAAATACGATTGCTTCGCCTTCAAACGTCTGAATGGATGGATCCACTGCACCAACTTTAATGACTCCTCCATCTGGTGCAATATTTCCGTAAAGTACGGATAATCCCCCAACTGGACTGTATGGATTATCTACTCGTCGAATAACTTTATCGTTTAGTATCTCTGCATCTTTTACATTTTCATATATTGATTTTCCTGTAATTGTTAAACGATCTGGATGGATTGCACCTTCTATATTGCACAATTCCTTAATAATGGCATTAACACCACCTGCTTCATGTACATCTTGCATACTGTAATCTGATGCAGGACTGATTTTCGATAAATAAGGAACACGTTGAGCAATTTCATTCACTCTTTTTAAGTCATAATCTATCTCTGCTTCATTGGCGATTGCTAACACATGCAGTACTGTATTAGTGGAACCACCCATTGCCATATCAAGAGCGAACGCATCATCAATTGCTTCTTTTGTAATAATATCTCTAGGACGAATATCCTTTTTCACCATTTCTACCAGACTTTTTGCAGCTTCTTTTATTAAATTTTTGCGTTCATCTGAAGTTGCAACGATTGTTCCATTCCCCGGTAGTGCCAATCCGAGCATTTCCATAATCGTATTCATTGAATTAGCAGTGAACATTCCAGAACAAGATCCACAAGTTGGACATGCACTCATTTCGATCTCTAATAGCTCTTCCCTTGTCATTTTTCCTGACATAAGTGAGCCTACTCCTTCAAAGACAGATGCAAGAGATAGTGGTTTCCCATCTTTTGTTCTACCTGCTTCCATCGGACCTCCTGAAACAAATACGGAAGGGACATTCGTTCTAGCTGCCGCCATTAACATACCTGGTGTAATTTTGTCACAGTTTGGTATATAAAAAACTCCATCGAACCAATGTGCATTTATAACTGTTTCTGCTGAATCCGCAATAATCTCTCGGCTTGGGAGCGAGTATCTCATTCCGATATGCCCCATTGCTATTCCGTCATCGACACCAATAGTGTTAAATTCGAATGGAATTCCACCTGCTTCACGAATTGCTTCTTTTACAACATCTGCAAATTGCCTTAAGTGTACGTGACCTGGAATAATGTCTATATAAGAGTTACAAACACCGATAAACGGCTTATCTAAATCTTCTCTTTTTACCCCTGTCGCATAAAGTAAGCTCCGGTGAGGTGCACGGTCCACTCCTTTTTTGATCATATCGCTACGCATTTATATCTCCTCCAACTACTTTTACACCGCTTGAATTTTTTCATTCGGATAAACTTTCACTCCGTCACTTGTAACTGCTTTACGAAAATCTTCAAGCAACTCTTTCGTATAAGGACCTGGAGTACCTTCACCAATTGTTCTACCATCTACTTTGACAACGGCGATGACTTCTACGGCAGTACCAGTTAAAAATACTTCATCTGCTGTATAAACATCATGTCTCGTAAAGACCTCTTCCCTTATGTCAAACCCTTTTTCTTTTGCTATATCGATAATCGCATTTCGCGTAATTCCTTCTAACGCTCCAACATAACCTGGAGGTGTTTTAATAACATTTCCTTTTACGATAAAAATGTTATCAGCGGAACCTTCTGCCACATATCCTTGGTCGTTAAGCATTAAAGCTTCTCCAACCCCAGCTAAGTTAGCTTCAATTTTTACAAGGATGTTATTTAAATAGTTTAGCGATTTTACTTTCGGTGATAATACATCCGAACGATTTCTTCTGCTAGCTACTGAGACAATGTCTATACCGCTCTCATACATTTCTTTCGGGTATAGTGCTAATTGTTCTGCAATAACAATGACTTGCGGATTTTTACAAGTGAATGGGTCAAGACCTAAATTCCCAACACCTCTTGAAACGACAACTCGTATATATGCATCTTTATATTCGTTTTTTCTTAACGTTTCAACGATAATTTCTGTCATTTCCTCTTTCGTCTGTGGTATCGATAACATGATCGATTTCGCAGAATCGTATAGGCGGTCAATATGCTCTTGGAGGCGGAATACATTCCCACTATAAACTCGTATTCCCTCGAACACTCCATCTCCATATAAGAAACCGTGATCGTAAACCGAAACTACCGCATCTTTTTTCGTAACAAATTTGCCGTCTAAATAAATCCATTGTTCACTCAAAGTGTTCTCTCCTCTCTTGATGATTCCACTTAATTACATAAACGCGTTAAAGTGTGTAATTTAAAAAAATATTTGTCATTTTTAACTAGATTAACTAGTTTGTTGATTTCTGAAAATTCTTTGATTGAGGACAATAATACGCCCGTTCAGCCTTAAGGTCAATAGGTTTTTAAAAATTTTTAGATAATTTAGATTTATCTGATATATAAGAAATCGCTTACATTATGATAACGATGCATGTTTGCGAGATTTTAAAATATTTTTGAACTTTTTAATGAAAACCCTTACATAAAAACTTCCATATCAATCTTAAAAATAGTTTCTGTTCTATGTTGTCTATACAAGATACCTTTATCTAAAGGAAAGAAAAAGAAAAGTTAGCAGGTACTTTCCTTTTTTAATAGATTAATAGTTATACTCCAGATTATTACAATGAATTTGAAGTTGTTTAACGGTACAATGTGAAAATCTTCTTTGGAACAGAGAGGCAATATATTCACCCGTTCCTTTTGGGGCAAACGTTAATATCGTTGGCCCAGCACCACTAATAACCGTTGCGATAGCTCCCGCTTCTTTCCCAAAATTACGCGCTTCCGTTAACTCTGGTATTAACGGAAGTCGATGCGGTTCATGAAAACGGTCCTTCTCCATCATTTTTCCTGCTAATTCGTAGTTTTCCGTAAGCAGCGCAGCAATTAAAACATTGGCTACTGCACTACCTAATACTGCTTCTTCTCTTGTAAGCTGTTCTGGCAATACTTTTCTAGCAACTTCCGTTTTCACTTCATACGGCGGAATAGTCACCACAATATCTATGTTAGGCTTTGGTAACTGAACGACTTCAACTACCTCTCCAATAGATACACCTGCTACTAGCCCTCCAAAAATACATGCACCAATATTATCTGGATGTCCTTCTATTTCGTTACCAATTAACAGTTTCTCCTCAAGAGTCAACTCTAACTGAGCAAAATAATTCGCCACTTCAATTCCAGCAGCAATTGCAGCTGCACTACTTCCAAGTCCACGAGCAAGAGGAATTTCACTATCAATGACGATATGCAAAGGCGGAAGGACCGCGTTATAGCGCTCAGCTGTTAGAGTAGCAACTTGATAGATAAGATTCGTTTCGTCCGTTGGCAAGCTGCTAAGTAACGGTGATCGGCATTCAATCTTCCAGTCGGAGGACCTTGTTATTTCAAGCGTTAAGTACAAATTTAAGGCTAGGCCTAAACTATCAAAACCTGGCCCTAAATTTGCTGTACTCGCCGGAAATTGTAAAGTTACGGACGTACTCATGCTGTAACGACTCCTTCAATAAATTGTGCCACTACTTTCTCATCGTTTGGTAATAATACTCGTTCTTTTTGAACTTGTTCCATTGCTGTTTGTGGGTCTTTTAACCCATTACCTGTTAACACCGCTACTACTGTAGCACCTAACTGAATTTCTCCAGATTTAAGCTGTTTCATCACACCAGCAATAGAAGCACAAGAAGCAGGTTCCGCAAATACACCTTCTTCTTTCGCAATTAACCTGAAGGCTTCTAGTATTTCATCATCGGTAACTAAGTCGATTTTTCCACCTGATTCGTCTCTTGCAGCTACCGCGTATTCCCAGCTTGCTGGATTACCAATTCTAATTGCAGTTGCTATCGTTTCTGGCTCTTCAATTACTTCGTTTTTCACAATGGCTGCTGCTCCTTCTGCTTCAAATCCATGCATTTGAGGCAGTCCTGTGCTATATTTTTCGTTATATTCTTTGAACCCTTTCCAATACGCTGTAATATTACCAGCATTTCCTACAGGTATAGCTAAAACATCTGGTGCTTTTCCTAATTGATCACATATTTCGAACGCTGCGGTTTTTTGTCCTTCAATACGATAAGGATTAACGGAATTTACGAGCGTTACCGGAGAGCGTTCACTAATACTTCTAACCATTTTTAATGCATCGTCGAAGTTCCCTTCAATCGCAACAATTTCTGCTCCGTACATGACTGCTTGCGCCAATTTCCCCATTGCGATTTTCCCTTCCGGTATGACGATAATTGCACGCATACCAGCTCTTGCTGCATAGGCAGCGGCAGCAGCGGACGTATTTCCAGTTGATGCACAAATAACTGTACTACTTCCTTCCTCTTTTGCTTTTGCTACTGCCATAACCATTCCACGATCTTTAAATGACCCCGTCGGATTTGTTCCTTCCGTTTTTACATAAAGATCGATTCCTAATTTTTTCGATATATTTTTTAATGGAATTAATGGTGTATTTCCTTCCATCAATGAAAGCTCTGGAGTATTATTTGTTACAGGTAGAAACTCTTTATATTGTTTTAATAATCCTTCCCACTTCATTTTTGTCCCCCACCTTCAACTAAATAAAGACTTTTCACTGCGTTCACTACAGGAAGATCACTCAATTTCGCTAGTACATTTTCATAGTTTGCGAGAGATGCTCTATGAGTAACAATGACAATTTCGGCTAACCCTTTTTCATCAAGAGGTAGCTGCAATATTTTCTCAAAACTGATTGAATTATCGGAAAACAGTTGAGTTAAACCAGCAAAGACTCCAACTTCATCAAGCACATGTAATCGAATAAAATATTTCGCATAACGTTCGTCTGCTGATTTTAATTGGCGACTGAATTGAGGTGCAAGCACACTTCGCCCATTAACTCCGAGTCGCATATTTTTTACAACTGTTAACAAGTCACTTACGATAGAAGTGGCTGTTGGTAAACTACCTGCTCCTGGACCATAAAACATCGTCTCTCCTACCGCTTCTCCATAAACATAGACAGCATTGTACTCATTGTTTACGGATGCTAGAGGATGACTATTATCTAAAAATGTCGGTTGGACACTCACTTCCGCTCGGTTGTCTTCCTGCTCAGCATATCCGATTAACTTCATCGTGTAACCAAGCATATTTCCGTATTTTAAATCTTCTTGTGTTACGTTTGACATCCCTCGGACAGATACATCATCAAGCTCTATATCCATAGAAAAAGCTAAGCGTGATAAAATTGCCATTTTACGAGCTGCATCAAGACCTTCTACGTCAGAAGTCGGGTCACTTTCAGCAAAACCTAAATCTTGCGCTTCTTTTAAGACGGAATCGTATGCTAAACCTTCTTTCGACATCTTCGTTAAAATGTAATTAGTCGTCCCGTTTACAATTCCCATCATCTTCTGAATTTTGTCCGAAGCGAGTCCTTCTGTTAGTCCACGAATAATCGGAACCCCACCCGCAACACTTGCTTCATAAAATAAATCACATCCATTGTCTACTGCTATTTTTTGTAGCTCAGAGCCATGAAGTGCAATTAAATCTTTATTTGCTGTTACAACTTGTTTTTTTAATTGAAGAGCGTCGATTATGTAACGACGTGTTTCCTCTACTCCTCCCATCACTTCTACAACAACATCAATTTCTGGGTCATTAATTACTTCGTATGGGTCAGTTGTTAACAAAGAACGATCAACGTCTACATCTCTTTCTTTGTCTACATTTTTTACTAACACTTTTTTTATAGATACCGAGCAGCCAACTTGATGGAAAAGCTGTTCTTGTTGACGTTGAATCATTTTAACTACACCCGTACCAACAGTTCCTAATCCTAATAAGCCTACATTTACATTTTCTCTCATTTCCTATCACCCCGATGTACTTTTGTGGTATACACTTGTTTTTATATAGTAGACATTATATAACTTACTTTTCAGCTTTACAACCTATTATTTTCAAAAAATAGTTTTTTATTTTTGTAAATAGCAAAAAAAGCCTGCTCCAACAGGAAACAAGCTTTGAAAATTTTTATATGATTGTATTAAGTAACTACTAAACTCTGAAAATGGAAATATGCTCTTGTAGTTCTTGAGCCATGTGACTTAGGGCGTTAGCCGATGCTGCTATTTCCTCCATCGATGCGTTTTGCTCTTCAGCTGAAGCTGCAACCATTTGAGAATTATGTGCTGATTTTTCAGAGACGTTTGTAATGTCAGCCATTTGCTGTACCATTTGTTCCGTACTTGTACTTACTCTTTCTGCAATTGCTGATACATCTTCTGCTTGTGAGGTTATACCTGCAATCATTGTTCGTATTTCTTGAAATGATTTTCCCGTTTCGTTTACTTTTTCAATCCCAACTTTGACCGAGTTAGTACCAGCATTCATAGAAAGGGAAACTTGATTAATTTCTTCCCTGACCTTTTCAATTACTACACGAATTTGTTCTGTAGCATCATTCGATTCTTCCGCAAGCTTCCTTACTTCATCTGCAACGACAGCGAATCCTCTTCCATGCTCACCAGCACGCGCTGCCTCGATTGCTGCATTTAGCGCTAATAAATTCGTTTGACTAGCTACTTTCGAAATGACATCGACAATTACCCCGATTTCACGGGAACGTTCACCTAAACTACTAATAATAGTAGCGATTTCTGATACACGCTCTTGAACAATACTCATTTGCGCTACCGTATCCATGACAATTTTATTGCCTTCTTCTGCTTTTATGTTCGTTTCAGCACTATAAGTTGAAACGGTTACAATGGAGTTTGAGGCCTGCTCCATTCCTTTCGCAATATGTATAATAGAGTCATTGGCTGTTAGAGCGCTTTCCACTTGATTGTCAGAACCTGCCGCAATTTCTTGAATCACTTCCGTTATTTGTTCTGCTGCTTTCGAAGTTTGCTCTGAGCTTGCTAGTAGCTGTTGGGAGGAGGCAGCTACCGTCTCGGAGGCAACTAGTACTTTTCTAATTAAGTTTGCTAAATTCGTTCCCATCGTATTAAAAGATAAGGCTAAGTCCCTTATTTCATCGTTCGTTTTCACTTCTATTGGATCAATCGTTAAATTTCCTTCTGCTACCTCTTTCATTCCTTTATTCACAATCTCTAACGGTTTCGTAATCATCCGCGCTACCACAAATGCTATCGAAAGCCCTATTATTAAACCTACTAAAAGGAAAATAGCACCTTCTACAAATGAAACAGAGGATAATAACATAATAAATATCCCTTGTACTAGCACTACGGCGATAAAACCAGCGTAGAGCTTCTTAGCTACCGTCCATCTAAAATTTTTCAATAGTTTCGACCCCTCTATCCTTTTTTAATAATTTATAAGGACTTCTGTATACCAACTTTTTTCCTATTTATTTCATCATAAAACAAGCTAATAATCATTTCAATAATATTCAGACAAATTACATTAAGAAACGGAAGCATTCTACATTTTGTGAAACTTTTCCTTGTTTGTTACGTATGTAATGATGAAAGGAAGGTGCGAAGATGAAAAAAATTTGCATGAGTTCTTTATTATTACTTTTACTCGTTATGACCTTTCCTACAAAAGGATTTGCTGTCGATTATTCTATTACAAATGTAGAAATTGATGCGTACTTACAAGATAACGGCGATGTTTATGTTATGGAGCTGCATACATACGAATTTAGGGGAGATTTTAATGGCATAACTAGAGAAATCGTCCCTAAAGAAGGTGCTCATATTCAACAAGTAACAGCATCGGAACAGGAAAACACATTACATGTGGAACGAGAAGAAAATGTATACAAAATACATCGAGCTGGGAACGACGAAACGATCACCTTTACGATTACTTATACAATTGATGGTGCTGTCGATGTTTACGAGGACGTCACACAGTTTTATTGGCCATTTTTTGATAGTAGAAATGAGTCTACTTACGAACATCTAGTTATTACGGTTCATCCTCCGCAACCTACCGATGATGTAATAGCTTTCGGATATGATACTGCGTATAATACAGAACAAATTCAGGATTCAGGAGTGGTCGTATTCCAATACGGAAAAGTTCCTAGAAGGGAAAATGGGGATATTCGCGTTGCCTATCCTTCTAGCCTCTTTCCGGCTACAACGGGAACGAATACCGGTACGTTGAGACAACAATTATTGGCGGAACAACAGGAACAAGTTTTAGCAGCGATTGAAAGAGAAGAAAAGAAAGAAACGCTATCTTCTATTGCAGCAATTGGTCTACCAGTTGTTTCAATGCTTCTATTATTTTTATTTTTACGAGATTATTTTTTGATGAGAAACCAATTAGCTTCAGTAAAGAGAGAACATCCATCATTTAACACATTGCCTCAACAAAAATTAAGTATGCCAGCTGTTTTCTATTTTACAAACTTTAAAGTATTAAATGAGCATGCAATGGCTGCTTCGTTACTAGATTTAATCCGACAAGGGTATGTGCAAAAAAGCGGTAAAGATACATTTACAGTTATGAATAAATCTCCAGAGCTTCATCATGAAACGATTTTAATAGAATGGCTTTTTTATAAAATAGGTAACGATGGTACGTTTCAATTTAACGACTTGAAAAATTACACTAGTGATGAAAATAACCATGATAAGTATCATGAATTTCAATCCGAATGGCAAGGTGCAGTAAAAGAAGAAGTTAACCAACATACGCTTTATCATAATAAAACAAAGTATAGCTTGTCATTGATATTAATAAATCTTCTACTTTTACCGTTTTTGTTTTATTTTCCTACCTACGAATTGTATAGTGCCTTTATTGTAACGATTGTGTTGTTTTTAACCGTTCTTATTTACGCGATATCGTATCGACCAAAAACGTTTGAAGGTGCTAGTATTCACTACAGTTGGAAAGTGTTTAAAGAGAAGTTTTTAGAGGTAACGAAACAAGATTGGACGCACTGGACCGAAGATGAGAAAATGCGAGCTTACATTTATGGGCTAGGTATTAATAATAAAAGATTAACCGAAAAGCATAAAGAATTCGTTGAAGCCTTCACTACACCAACTTTAACGGGACGGCATTCGAGTACAAGCTACCAATCTTTATATATGTTAGGCGCACTAACTTCTAACAATTTCCATTCTGCTTCGAGCGCTACAAGTGACAGTTCTAGCAGCAGTTCTTCCTCTTATAGTAGTGGCGGAACTGGTGGTGGCGGTGGTGGGTCTGGGGCGTTTTAAGTTAAATGAAGTGTATTATTAAAAAAGTAGGGGAAACGACTTTGTTTCTCCCACTTTTTTTGTATTGGCATTTGATACTGCTTAAAAAGGGTTGGCCGGTGGAGGCTAGTTCCAATTTTATTGCGGTAGCACGCAGTTTATTTGCGATAGTCAATCTTTTGGACCGCATCTACTTTTATATAGACTGTTCCCCTTTTTTTCCATTAATAGAATAACTAACCGAGATTTCCGCACTTAAAGAATGGGACACGGAGCAATACGTATCTTTGGATAACTTAATGGCTCGCACTACTTTATCTTCAGGAAGCTCTCCTTCTAACGAGTAGTGAATATGTACTTTCGTAAACTTTTTAGGATGATCGTCCGCTCGTTCTCCTTCTACATCCATTGTAAATCCAGTCGGCTCTAAGCGCATTTTATGTAAGATCGAGATAATGTCAATACCGGTACAGCCAGCTACCGCATTTAATAATAGTTCTGTCGGTCTTGGTCCACTATTTTCTCCCCCAACTTCAGGGGCTGCATCCATTTTTAATTCATGACCAGATGGTGTTACACTTCCGAAAGCCATTTTGCCTTCCCAATTAATCGTTGTTTTCATTCCAATCATTCCTTTCGTTCATATACTATCCATTACTATTTCCAATTGATTCCTTAATTATTTTAAAAGTAATCTGTGGCTAAATTTATGTCAAACATTTCGCCTTGAGAAATTAAGGAAAAGGGGCTGTCCAATAAATGCCAAATTAGTGGAGAAACCTTATTGTTTTCCCACTTGTTTGTATGAATTTCATTCAGATAGTAGGGTAGTTTACAGTGTTCGTTCTCAATTAATAGAATGAAGCCAACATCCGTGAAAACTACACATAATGGAAAATCTGTACTATGAACTAATGAGGTTTTAGAATCCTTATAAGGAGTAAGGAACAAAAAAAGTCCTAAAAGTCAGTCTTTACTGACTTTTAGGACATCCCAACTTTTCGTTATGCCGCGTTCTTAATCGGAACTTTCTTTTTGTCCTCAGGAATAATTAAATTCAATATGAGGACTGCTAAAGCACCTACTGCCGTACCAGAAGATAATACGTAGTTGGCTAAATCCGGCATACTATATAAAATTTCAGAAGGCATTACTGTTACACCAATTGTTAATAGAATTGGTAAACCGATAACAATCATATTTCGATCATCTAATACAACGTGTTGAATTACTTTAAAGCCGTTCATCGCAATAGTGATACAAACTACACCAAAAATTCCATTAATAACTGGGGCAGGTACGCAAGTTATTAATGCCGATAGTTTAGGAAGAAGACCTAGTAAAACTAATATTCCTCCTGCAGCTAAAATAGCGACACGACTAGCAACACCAGTAATGGCAATTAGACCAGCGTTAGAAGAATAACCTGTCATCGGTGTTCCACCAACTAAAGATCCTACAAAACAACCTAACCCCTCACCGAAAGAAGCTTTGTTTAATCGTTTATCTGTTAATTCACTATCCGTTACTTTTGATACGACGAACCAAGTTCCTGTTGTTTCTACTAAAATAATAAAATAAATAAATACCATAATTAAAATTGCATTTAAATCAAATACTGGAGGTCCAAAAGGCATTAACTTTGGTAACGAGAACCAAGCTGCATCTGCAACTGGAGAAAAATCAACTCTTCCATAAAAAGCGGCCGTAATCGTTCCTACAACGATTGCTAAAATAACAGAAACTAATCGGAAAAACGTCCCTAATCCTTGCTGCTTTTTCCCTAATAACATACAAAGGATAAGAACAGCGACCGTAACAATTGCTATCATCGCATTATCTCCTAAATTACCTGGAGAAGAATAAATACTTTTAAAAGGAACTGGCATTAAAGAAATCCCTACGATTACAATAACTGTTCCACCTACCAAAGGGGGAATAATTCTTTTTACTACTTTCGCAAACCATTTTAATGGATATCCAATAATAGCAATTAATATTGCGCCGGGAATTAAACTACCAGCTATTGCTCCTAAGCCCAATTTTCCACCAATTGCCGCTAATGCACCAATCGGAACATATGACGGACCTTGCACTACTGGTAACCTCATACCAAAACCAGTTTGAATTAACGTTCCTAACCCAGCTGCAAGAAAACACATTTGAATAAAGAAAGTAGTATTTTGTGTATCGAGTGCTAATAATCCAGCAATTATTATTGGAGCAATGTATAAATCCATCGCAAGAACGTGCTGTAAGCCAAGTATTGTCGCTTTACCTGGGCTAAGTTTATCATCTACTCCAACGATGAGCCCGTTATTTTTCTCTTCTGTCTTCATCTCGTAATTGTCCCCCTAAATGTGATTCAGTTTTTCGATAATTTGTATTATAGAAGTTAAAATTAGTTTTGTAAATATAAAATACGTATATTTTATTAGATGATATAATTATTGTTCGTTTTTTAATTGACTAACGAACAATTTTAACTTAACATAATGTTAAATCACAATGTATATAAGGAGAAAAGCGAATGTTAGTTAAAGACCCAGTATTACAAAAAGAGTGGATTGTAGCTTGTATTTCTGAAGAAGTAAGCGATAAACCTATATCTGTTACTATTTTAGGAGAGCGTATCGTTCTATTTAGAAATGAAGAAGGCGTTCATGCTTTCAAAGATCTTTGCATTCATCGAGGTGCAGCACTATCTTTAGGTTGTGTAAAGGACGGAAATTTAGTATGTGCGTATCACGGATGGGAATATAACTCAAATGGAGATTGCGAGAAGATTCCTCAACTTCCAGAAGGACGAAAAATTCCAATGAAAGCTAAAGCAATTAAATATCATTGTGCGGAAAAATACGGATTTATTTGGGTAAATTTATCGACTGATGATAGTACATTTTTTGATTTTACGGAGTGGGAGAATGAAGATGTAAGAAAAATTATGTGGGGACCAACTTCAGTAAACGCTAACCCACCTAGAATAGTAGAAAACTTTTTAGATGTTGGACATCTTGCATTTGTACACGGTGGTATTTTAGGAGTAGAAGATAAACCTGTTATCGAGGACTATGAAATGAATTGGGGAGAAAATAGTATTTACTCTGATGAGATTGCTATTTTCCAACCAGATCCTGATGGCTCAGGTCAATCAAAGTATGTGTATTACACGTACGAAATATTAAGTCCATTAACTGTTCGTTTTACTAAGAGAGATCCTGACACAGATAACAAGTTTACTATTTTGCTAACCGTTTCCCCTGTTGAAGAGAAAAAGTCGGTTGTTTATGGTATTCTTGCATTTAACTACGATACGAATACATCTGACGAGGAAACAATTGCTTATCAGGATATGATTTTTGCTCAAGATAAACCTATTGTAGAAAATCAAAAACCTGAAGATCTACCGCTAGACTTACAGGTGGAGCTTTCATTGAAAAGTGACCGTGTAAGTATCGCGTATCGTCAATATTTGAAAAAATTAGGCGTTGTTTTAGGAACTGCATAAAGGAATTTTTTAAGGGGTCAGAAGATTACATTGACCCCTTTTCACGTTTTTTCCCTATTATTATTTTTCTTTCTTCTCTACTATCCTGTTAACAATCCTCTTGCTTAATCCCTTATTCTATTACGTTTGCTACTTTTTGCTTTTCCATCTGCCATATTACGATAAAATAAAGACCTAGGCCAACAGGTAAAATAAGCGCCGTTAAGATTAGTTTAGTTTCTTCTGATAAGGAAGTTAATCCGATGATTACTTCAGGAACAAAAAGAATTAATGGTAGTACAATCGGCATCCACGTTTTAGACCATAGTGCTATGGCGATGAATACGACTATAGAAAAAATCGCAGCTATTACATTAATCGTCGGACCAAATGTAAAAATCGGAGTTTCTATTGCATCGTTTAAAAATAGTAACCCGACAAACAGTGCCATTGGGATTCCACCGATTAGACAATATAACGTCCATTCTTTTACTTTTGATAGTTTGTTACTAGATAAATATTTGATTGCAACTGTAGACACCAAGAGTACAAACAAAAAGATAATCGGATATCCAACTAATTGTAAAACAGAATAGGCTAATCCACCTCGAATAACATCCCCTAGTAAAATATAGGAAAAGGCTCCTAAAAAGATAATCGGAATGAACTTTAATATTCCCCCAATATCTAGCGGCATTTCTTTTGCAATTTGTTCCATATATTCCTTTGGCGTTTGCCCGACTATGTCCTCTACATTTTTACCGTCTTTTTCTGCTTCCACTAAATGATCTTCTAACTCACTAATTATCTCTTCAATTTCTTGTTCCTTTTTACCACTTGCAATTAAATAAGCTCTTAAATTTTGTAAAAACTCTTTACTTTGTTTCGATACTTTCATCACTACTCATCCTCCTTTAAAAGGTTATTAACTCCGCTCGAAATCGCATCCCAACGCAATTTAAACTCTTCTAGCTCTTCTTTTCCTTTGGCTGTTAAAGAATAATATTTTCTTTTCGGACCACCTGATGGAAGTTCTTTCTGAGTTGTTATAACAAGGCCCTCTTTTCTCATTCGTAATAAAAGTGGATAAATACTTCCTTCACTTACCATAGTAAATCCGTACTTGTTTAGTTTTTCTATCATTTCGTAACCGTACGTTTCCCCTTTTCCAATAACAGAAAGTAAACATCCTTCTAATATTCCTTTTAATATTTGACTTGTGGACACACTTTCCCCTCCCTCCACTAACTTGTTTTGCAATATAGTTGAACAAAAAAAGAGAACAACAATTTTGTTATGCAACATAGTTTGATAAAAAAAGAACTTTTCACTACTTTGTATTACAATATAGTTTGACTATAACATTGTTAGAAATTTTTTACAAGTAATTTTCAAAAAAAGAGAATCTGTCTATTACAGATTCTCTCCTATTCGTTACGCCCACCACATATCTGAAGGTTTTTCTTCAATGATGATGGAATTTAAGTTTTTAACTGCTCTTGCAAAGCCTTCTTCGATAGACATTAGTGGATCTTCGTGTTCAATACTCACTACGTAATCGTAGCCGTACGTACGTAATGCACTGATCATGTCGGACCATTCTTGAATACTATGTCCGCAGCCTACTGAACGGAATGTCCAAGCTCTCGTTTGTACTTCTCCGTACGGTTGCATATCAACTAATCCATACATATTAACGTTCTCTTGATCAATGTACGTATCCTTCGCATGGAAGTGATGGATTGCATTTGCTTTTCCTAAAATTTTAATCGCCGCAACTGGATCAATTCCTTGCCACCATAAATGACTCGGATCTAAGTTCGCACCAATGGCATCACACGTTTCTTCACGTAATTTTAGTAAAGTATATGGAGTATGAACTAAAAATCCTCCATGCAGTTCTAGGCCAATTTTGACGTTATGGTCTTTCGCAAATTGCCCCATCTCTTTCCAATAAGGAATTAACTTTTCTTCCCATTGCCATTTTAATACATCCGCATACTCTGTTGGCCAAGGTGTAACCGGCCAGTTTGGATATTTTGCTTCTTCATGGTCACCAGCTGTTCCAGAGAAACAGTTGACAACAGGTACGCCCATTAAATTAGCTAGTTGGATAGATTTTTTCAGTGCGATATGTGATTCTTCTGCAAAAGACTTCTCAGGTGAAATCGGGTTACCGTGACAGCTAAACGCACTAATTTGTAAACCACGAGAAGTTACCTTTTCTAAGTATTCATTGCGAAGCTCTTCGCTTTCTAATAATGCATCGATATCGCAATGCGCATTTCCAGGGTAGCCACCTGTCCCAATTTCTACAGCTTTCACCCCTGCGTTTTTTACATAGTCTAGCATTTCATCTAAGTTTTTTTGAGAAAATAAAACGGTAAAAACACCTAACTTCATGTATGAAAACCTCCCTTTCCTTTTATAGCTTTACACTTCTGCCTGTTTCACTACTTAAGTAAATGGCATCAATTATTTGAGAAACTTGCAGCGCTTCCTCTGGCTTCACTACGAGTTCACTTTTTCCTAAACATGCTTCCACAAAGTTTGTTACTTGTGCTACTCCAGGATTTTCTTCACCTGGAATCCAGTCAGCTTTACTACTTACTAACATGCCGTGCTTCACTTGATTCAGTTCCAATGGAAATAGGTCGATTCCACCTTTTTCGCCTGAAATACTAACACCTTCTGAATCTTCTTTTATATTTGCCGCCCAAGAAGTTTCAAACAGCATCGTTGCTCCATTATCAAACCGAATGTACGCTGTAACGTGATCATCTACTGAAAACGTCTCATGATTAAAGCTTCCCCACTGATTCACTTGGTTCGGCATTTTACTTAAACGGTTGTACGATTGACCAACTACTTCAACCGGTTTTGGATTCCCCATTAGCCAAAGAGATAAATCTAAGAAATGACAGCCCCAATCAATTAAGCTGCCGCCACCTTGTAGCTCTTTATTTGTGAAAACTCCCCAACCAGGAACTTTTCTTCTTCTCATCGCATGAGCTCGAGCCACGATTGGCGCACCAATTTCATTTTCTTCTATCATCCTTTTTGCCGCTTGTGCATCTTTCGTAAATCGATAGTGGAATCCGATTCCTAACACTTTTCCAGTTCTATTAGCAGCTTCAAGCATTGCGGCTGATTCTTCAGCACTTATTGCCATCGGCTTTTCACATAACACATGAACACCAGCTTCTAACGCTGCAATCGTCATTTCAGCATGAAATTTGTTTGGTGTACAAATTGTTACGGCGTCTACTTCTTTAAGAAGATCGGTGTAATCGGAGAACACTTTTTCAATTCCAAACTCTTCAGCAACCGCTTTCGCTGCATCGATATTTACATCACAAACAGCCTCGAGTGTTACTAGATCAGATATTTGTTGGTAGGCAGGAATGTGGCGGCCACGAGCGATACCGCCCGTGCCGATAATTCCCATTTTTATTTTTGTCATTTTAACCACCACTTAAATTCTAGTTATTTGTTTCGTTTCATTAGAAGCAAGCGCAGCTAATACGACTTGTAAAGATTTCATTCCTTCTTCACCCGAAACTGGTGGCTCTACATCATTCACGATAGAAGTAATAAATTGGTCTACTACTTGAGAGCTCGTTTGTCCACCAGATTCATTCGTTTGAATGCCACCTAGCTCATATTTCACGACTTCACCATTTTTATATTGAACAATTACGGAGTTAACTGGGTCATCTTCTAGACGAACGATAGCATTTTCCGCATAAATAATAGTAGCGTTATCCTCTTTCGATACGTAAGACCAGCTAGCTGCTAATGTACCTATAATACCGCTTTCTGTTTTTAAAACACAAACAGCTGTATCATCCACATCTGCATTTTCTTTTGCACTAGTTTCTACGAACGCACCAACTTCTACAAACTCTTCTCCTAAAATGTAGCGTAAAAGGTCTGTTTTATGAACACCTAGGTCACCCATCGCACCGATGAACGCTTGCTCTTTTTTAAAGAACCAGCTATTCGCTCCATCTACACTCCAACCTTCTGGGCCTCCATGACCGAAAGCAGTACGGAAGCTATAAATTTTTCCAAGCTCTCCACTTGCAACTAGTTGTCTCGCTTTTTGGTGCGAAGGTACGAAACGTTGGTTATGAGCAATCATTAGTTTTTTATTACTTGCTTTAGCGGCTGCAATCATTTCCTCTGCTTCTTCTTTAGATGTTGCCATCGGCTTTTCACATAGTACGTGTTTACCTGCCTTTAATGCTGCAATCGAAACTGGAGCGTGTAAATAGTTCGGTGTACAAACACTTACTGCCTCCACGTCTTCATTAGCTAAAAGCTCTTCATAACTTGTATAAGCAGTTGCATTATATTTATCCGCAGTCTCTTGTGCTCTTTCCTCTACGATGTCACACACTGCAACAATTTCTACATTTTTATTGTTTGCATATTCCGGTAAATGACGGTGTTTCGCAATACTTCCACAACCAATTACTCCAATTTTCACTTTACTCATATGTCTAATCCCCCTGTTTAGTTCTTTGGTTTAATTTCTTCTAATGGCTTCGCGTTTCCATATACAGGATAAGAGCGTTTTGTCGGTGCCGCCCATTTTACGCCATTTTTAATAACTCGTTGAATTTCTTCGTTATGATAGGTCGGATACGTTTCATGTCCTGGTCGGAAGTAGAAAATCTTCCCGTTACCACGGCTGTAAGTGCATCCGCTTCTAAATACTTCTCCACCTTCAAACCAACTTAAAAATACAAGTTGATCTGGTGCTGGAATGTCAAAATGCTCTCCATACATTTCTTCACGATCAAGCTCAATGTATTCTCCAACACCTTCCACAATTGGATGGCTTGGGTCAACAACCCATAGTCTTTCTTTCTCGTCTGCTTCACGCCATTTTAAGTCACATGAAGTACCCATCAATGTTTTGAAAATTTTCGAGAAGTGACCAGAATGAAGTACGATAAGTCCCATTCCTTCCCATACACGTTTCTTCACTTTTTCCACAACTTCATCACTTACTTCATCATGTGCGATATGGCCCCACCAAATTAAAACATCTGTTTCATTTAAAACATCATCTGTTAATCCGTGTTCCGCTTCATCTAGCGTTGCTGTTCTCACTTTATAATCATCTTTTAAAAAGCTTGCAATTGCTCCGTGAATACCTTCTGGGTAAACGTCTCTTACTACCGGGTTTTTTTGTTCGTGACGGTGCTCGTTCCATACTGTTACATTAATCATGCTGTTATCGCTCCTTAGAATTAATTTATATTATATTTTTTAAGTAGTTAATGCTTATTTCAATACTCTCTAACGGTGTACGTCGGCTTTCATCTTGTTCCACAATCCACCATTTTACGTTTTGCTCTTTTCCTGTTTGGAGAATCGATTCCACATTTACTCCACCAGTACCAAGTTCAGCAAAAAATCTTTCATCATCTAACGTCATATCTTTTAAATGAACAAGCGGAGTTCTGTCACGATATCGGGTTAACCAGTCAACCGGATCCTCCCCAGCCTTCGTTAACCAATACACATCAAATTCTGTACTAACACTTGTTTCTTCAAGGATTGCTTCAAGTACTTTTCTACCATCACTCAATTTCTCTAGTTCAAAATCGTGGTTATGATAACAAAGAGTTAAGCCTTGCTCGTTACATTTTGCATTGGCGGTTTTTAAAAACGAGATTAATGAGTAATAATAATCTTCGTTTTGATTTTCTGGCATTATATAAGGAACTACAATATATTGGCTTCCTAATATTTTCTGTTCTTCTATCACCTTGTCCAAATTTTTCTCTAATTGTTCTAACGGGACATGGCTAGATGGAGCTTGAAGACCTAGTTCATCTAATAAGCTTTTTAGCTCGGTAACACTCATCCCTCCGTATCCGGCTAATTCTACGCCATCAAAACCAAGTTGAGCTACCTTTTTCAATGTTCCAACGAAATCTGCTTCTAATTCATTACGTAACGTATACAATTGAACTGCTATTGGGATACCTATAACATTTCACTCCTTTTCAACATAAGGATAAAACGCTTACATTTACGTACTCATCATAAAATAGATAGTATAAATTATAAATAGATAATATAATGGAAACATGCACTATTTTGCTATTTCTTTTTTATAATGAAAATAAGGACGAGAAAAAAATGAACACTTACATACGTTTTTGCGGTTATTCCTACCATACAAAAGGTTATCATTCCCAAGATACAGAACAATTAACAGGTTATCTTTTTCGCTTGCAAACGGAAGGGACAGGCGTTATTACGTTAAACAATGAAAAAATAGCGATTAAAAAAGGGGATCTTTTACTTGCCAAGCCAGGTGACCTATATGAATTAAATATTGAAGAAAATGAAAAGAGTGGGGATTATCATTTATCCGTATCAGGTGCTTGGGTCGATGAATGGTGGAATCGGTCTGAAAAACCTGCCATCTCTACTATTGATTTAGATGAGCGCTTACTAGCACTTTGGAGACATTTAACGATTGAAAAACGTCGACCTCTATCCGAAGAAAACCAAGAATTATCATCGTATTTAATGCAGGCGCTTTGTTTAACGTTAGAACGGGCTGTGAATGAAACGAAACAGTCTAAAAATAGGCCATACGCGGTTACAAGAATGTTAAGGTACATCGAAGAGCATGCTACTGTTGGATTAAAAGTAGAAGATGTAGCAAAACATGCCGGACTAAGTGTATCCCGAGCTGTTCATTTGTTTAAACAAATTGTTGGGAAGACAATGATAGAATATGCCCAAGAAATTCGCCTTTCCGCTGCAATCGATCAAATGAAATACACAACGATGACGTTAGAAAATATTGCAGAGAACTGCGGGTTCACTTCATACACGTATTTTCACCGTGTGTTTAAAAAGAAATATGGTATGTCTCCTGGTGAGTATCGAAGTAAATAAGAATATTAAGCCTATTTCTCGCAGCCTTTGTTTAATTCCAGAAAACAAACACATATTAAAAGTGATTCTAGGAAAAAGGAGAAATAGAATGGAATACTTATCTCGTAATGAAATATTAAATGAATTACAAACCTCTCTTCCAGAGTATATTGAGAAATTCGATTTAGATTCAATTGGAATTTTTGAGGAGCATGGAGAAGGGGATCGATACTATTTAGGCTATACAGTATCAAAAGATGAAAAGACATATCATATTCATCTTCCTTATACGAAAAGTGAGGAAGGTAGTTTAACCCCTTTAGGAAACGAATGGACTGTCGAGACAGACGAACCGAATAATGAAGATCGACGCGGCTTCGACAGTTTAGAAAGTGTTTTTGAACAAATATAGGGCAGTATGAAAAAGGACCAATTCTCTTCTTCAGAATTGGTCTACACCTTAATGTGCAATTTTTCTCTGTTTTAGAACTGCTTTTAAGATTGGAATTGTTAATAGGAACATGCAGAGTACGGCTGGACCACTAACTATATATCCTAAACTTGGTTGATAGCCGTGAATATAAAATATAAAGCTAGTGATTCCAATTAACACTAATAGAAATAATTCAAATAGTAGCGTCATAGCGATAAATAGTAGATAAGGAATGACAATTCGTTTGTCTGATATATGTTGTAATGTTAAGCCTTCCCAGCATAAGTCTGCAAATCTAGTTATTGTTTTCAAAAAAATCACCTCATTGAACATGCTTATAAATTAGTATGTCCAATGAGGTGAAAATATATCTTTTTCTAGTAGATTTTTTAATCTACTCTATTAAATTGTAAACTTGTAATGTTCTGTTGCCTTCATCTCTTTTATAAACGCTACTAATAAATCTTTTGTTGCTAGAAGGTCTCTCGTATCGATCACTTCTGTTGAGGAGTGGGCGTATCTAGAAGGAATAGATAGAACTCCTGTTGGGATACCTTGATGTGCAAGGCTTAATTCACCTGCGTCTGTACCAATACCAGGGAATACTTCTATTTGGTACGTGATGTTTTGTTTCTCGGCAATTTCTTGTAAATGATTTTTCACTTTTTTATTTGCTATTAGGCTAAAGTCAATCGCTTTAATACCTGTTCCAGCACCTAACGCTAACGTATTGTCCATCATTTCCTCAGGCGTGTCACTAACTGCAGTCGTATCTAGCGCAATGGCTACATCGGCATTTACTTGATGGCCTATTACTCTGGCACCTCTTAAACCGACTTCCTCTTGAACCGTAAATGCTCCTACAATTTCACCTGCAAAATCGCTCTTTTCTAATTCTTCTAGCGCTTGAATTAACACGGTACAACCTGCACGATCATCAAACGCTTTTCCAACTATTCGATTTTCTGTTAAGTAGTCAAAGTGAGGGTACCAAGTAATCGAGTCCCCTACTCTTATCCCTAATTCTGCTACTTCTTGTTTCGTACTAGCACCAACATCAATATACAGCTTTTGATGTGCTCGTACTTTTTTCGGATCATCGTATTTCATCATATGTGCAGATATCGTTCCAATAACACCTGACCTTAATCCTTTATATGTATTAATTTGAACTCGTTGTGATAGTAGAATACGATCATCATGCCCCCCTAATTTTTCAAAGCGGATAAGACCATTTTCCTCAACCTTTTTGACGATAAAGCCTACTTCATCCATATGAGCCACTACTACGATTGTTGGTCCAGATTCAGTTCCTTTTTTACGGACAATTAAATTTCCTACCCCATCAACCTGTACCGAATCTACTTTACCTTTTAAACGGTTCGCAATGTACTTTGCTACATCTTCCTCAAAGCCGCAAGGACCATGGATAGAAGAAAGTTCTTTTAAAATATTTTCCAAATTAAGCACCCCCAAATCGTTGTATTTTTCATTATAGTACAAAAATTGTTTCGTGTCTCTAATTACTTTAACGCACTAAAATATTTTTTGTTCCTATAGGTTTTAGATTGTAACACATAAAAAAACTGACTTTCTAATTAAAAGTCAGTCCATTTTTTTTATTTCATTTATTCTCTTGGGGACACCCCATTTATAATAAGTCGAATCGTTTGCTCTGTTTCTACTTCGTCATCCCAATTTATTTCAGGGAAAAGTAAGTTTCGAGCTATGAGATACCCGAATATGCTAGAAACCGTTACTCTTATAATTGTACTTGCTGGGAGGTCGACTAGCTGCCCTTTTGCTTTGTAATGATCTACTAAGTCTTCAAATCGAGTATATATTTTACTCGCGATATGTTTTTTGAACATTTTTTGTAATTCTGGTTGAAACGGTATTTCTTGTACTAAAATACGGAATAGTAATAAATTCCTTCGAATAAAAGAAATTCTATTTTCAAACATCGCCCTCAAAAAATCTTCAAATTGTTCATAATCTTGATCAAGTACTTTTTTCATATCGTTAATGACAAAAGGAGCAATAAACTTAGCAATCATCGGTTCTACTATCGAATATAGAAGGTCTTTTTTCGTTTTATAATGACGAAAAATTGTTCCTTCTGCTACCCCAGCTCTTTTCGCAATTTCACTTGTCGACGTAGAAGCATAGCCCTTTTCTGCAAAGGATTCTATGGCCGCAACGATAATTTTCTTTTGTTTTTCCGTTAATTGATCATCGTTTTCAAATATTTCTTCTATTAAATTATTTTGGTCGTTCATCGGTTACTCCTTATTATTCAGAATCATTACCTTCATTGTAATAGATTTGAGCCAATAGGTGAAATGAAAACCGTTTATATTTTTCGATATTTCCTTAATGCAACAATATTTAAAAGCATGAACATAACGGAAAAACCACAAAGTGCGAGTAGTTCTAAATATATTTCATTAATGCTATATCCTCTAACCATCACGTCTCGTAACGCTTCGGCAGCATAATATAAAGGTGTAAAAGGTGCAATCCATTTTAACCAGCTCGAAATGGTCTCTAAGTTAAATAGGCCCGAGAAGAAAATTTGCGGAACAACGATGATTGGAATAAATTGAATCATTTGTAGCTCGTTATTAGCAAAAGAAGATAATAATATTCCGAGCGATAGAGCCGTTAAAGCGAGCACTAAAATAATAAGAAGTAAATGAATGAAAGCTCCTTCCATTAACATTCCTAACACATAAATCGCATAGGCTGCTATGATGGCCGACTGGATCATCGTAAAAATACCGAATCCGATAATATAACCAGCTACAATTTCCCATTTTTTTAACGGACTAGCCATTAACCTCCCTAACGTACCTGTCGTTCTTTCTCTTAAAAAAGAAACACCTGCTATTAAAAACACAAAGAAAAACACGAAGAAACCTAACAAGACCGGCCCAAAATAATCAAATTGTCCCATATGTGCCGAACCGTGTACAAATTCAACCTCTAAACTAGCAATGTCGTTGTCGGTTGGTTGTAATTTTTTCAAGGCTTTTTCTATTTGTTTCATTGTAACTCCATTAATAGTTGGGTCGCTACCCTCTAACACTACTGAAGGTTGATTATTTATAAAATGAATATAGCTATCTATTTCTCTATTAAGTAAATCTTCTTCCGCAGCATCTAATGTTTTGTACGCTTTAATCGTTGCATTTTCGAAATCTAATTGTGAGTTCATAGCAGGGGGTACATTTACTAGTCCAATTTTAGGAATGTACTCTTCCCCGTTAAATACTAAATGTAGCATCGTTAATACTAAAATCGGTGCAAATAGAAGTAACGCAATTGTTCGTTTATCGCGAATAATTTGCCGTAATATTCGTATCACTAACGCTCTCACCCTCATAAATGAGCACCTCCATATGTTAAAAATGCTTCCTCAATTGATTTAGCGCTAGTTTGTATTTTTAATTGTTCTGGCGTGCCGACTGCGATTAACACACCATCTCGAAGCATACCTAATCGGTCACATTTTTCTGCTTCATCCATCACATGCGTCGTGACGATAATCGTTGTTCCTTGTTCCCGTAGCATTTGAAATGCTTGCCAAATACTCTTTCTTAAAACAGGATCGATTCCGACAGTCGGCTCATCTAAAATTAGTATTTCTGGACTGTGTAATAGGGCAATCGCTAACGAAAGTCTTCTTTTCATCCCTCCTGAAAAGCTGGAAATAGTTTTTTTCGTATGATCGGTTAAGTCGACAATTTTTAATACCTCTTCCATACGGTGTTGTAGTCGGTTTCCTTTCAAACCATATAGTGTTCCGAAAAACTGTAAGTTCTCTTTCGCTGTTAATTCTCCATACAGAGCGTCGGATTGTGCCATATATCCAATCCGTTTCATTAATTTAAGAGAAGGCATTTTTTCATGAAAAAGAAATACTTCTCCACTTGACGGAATTTCCAAACCAACTAGTTGCTTCACTAGTGTCGTTTTGCCAGCACCTGAAGGTCCTAATAGACCAAAAATTTCACCTTTTTGAATTTGAAGTGAAATATCCTTTAGCACTACCTGCTTACCGAACGCCATCGAGACATTTTCAATTTGCACAACACTTTCTTCCGTACTCATCCTATTCACCTCTGACTTTTCATATGAAAGTGAGTAATCACTCATTATTTTCATCATAAACGTTTTCTTGTTGTGTGTAAAGTGAGTAATCACTCATTTTATAAAATATTAAAAGGGTCAGAACAGTTTCTGACCCTTTTTACTACTTTTTATCGAACATTCATTTCGTTCGGATGTTTCCCTCTACGTCTATCTTTATTTATTGCATTTATTTTTTTCATCTCATCTAAAGAAAGTTCAAAGTCAAACACGTTAAAGTTTTCTTCGATTCGAGAAGGTGTTACTGATTTAGGAATAACGATCGTGTTATTTTGTAAGTGCCAACGTAACACTACTTGTGCAGGAGACTTTTGATGTGCTTCGGCAATTTGCTGAACGACTTCATCTTTTAACACTTCTCCACCTTGCTCTAGTGGACTCCATGCTTCTACAAAAATATTATGTTTCTCACAGAATTCTTTTAATTCATTTTGTGAAAGGTATGGATGACACTCAATTTGATTTAAAACTGGAGTTACTTCACATTCGTTTAAAAGACGCTCTAAATGTTCAATTTCAAAGTTACATACTCCAATTGCTTTCACGCGACCATCATGGTAAAGCTTCTCTAACGCTTTATATGTATCAACGTACTGATCAAATTGTGGTGTTGGCCAATGGATTAAGTATAAATCTACATAATCAAGACCTAACCTTTCTAAGCTTTCATCAAAAGCACGTAGCGTATTTTCATACCCTTGATCACTATTCCATACTTTTGTTGTAATAAATAACTCTTCACGAGGTACGGAAGATTCTTTTATCGCTTTCCCAACGCCTACTTCATTTTTATAAATCATAGCTGTATCAATTGATCGATACCCTACTTCAATCGCTTTTTTAACAGCAGCAGTCGCTTCGTCATCCGCTACTTGCCATACACCGAATCCAAGCTGAGGCATTTTCAAACCGTTGTTTAATGTAACATAATTCATCTCCGAATCCTCCTTAAATTATCTACTATTCGTTTTCATTCTCTATACAAAATGGAAAGAGAACGAAATACTAAAATATTTTACCATAAAAAAGTTCGGATGCCGAATGAAAATGATACCCGATTGAAAAAATTGGATTCAGGTGGCGAACTCAAAATTCGTTAATACTGCCCAAGTAATCCTTTTTTCATCGCTATTCTTTCACAACGATGAAACACGATGAGGCCGACAATGAAGTAAACTAAAGAATTTGCGATTAAGACTGCATAATCCGTCCATAAAAATTCCGTTAACCCTCTATTTTCTAACATGACTGTTCGTACCATATCTACCCCTTTGACGAATGGAGCGAATGCTAAATATGGTGCTACAGATAATGGAACAAATACGAGAGCCATTAAAACAAATTGAAAGATTTGTAGGAACGCTTGAATTTGTTTCACAATAATTGCTAGGCCTGCAATCATAAAACTTACGCCAAACATACTAATCATCGTAATGAAAATAATCGGTATCGTTGTTAGTGGATTTAAATTTAACCATTGTCCAGATGTTAACATTGCCGCAAACAATAAGATAATCATAATGAACGATTGCAACACGAATTGCCCAATCATTCTCGTGAGCATAATCCTCCAAACACCCATCGGAGACATATATAGCTGTTCAAGTGTACCTCTCATCGCCTCGGTAATAATGGCGTATCCGATAAAATTCATCGTCGTCATCGTTAAGCCCCAAAAAACAATACTAACGATAGAATATTGAACATTTGATTCAAAAGATGCTGGATCTCCTACAAACATGACACCAAAAAATGCACCTAGAAAAATAATGTAAAATGTTAATAATAGGGCTATTGTATTCGGCAAATACCGCTTCAACTCGATATATTCTTTTTTCACATTGGAGGTAAGTACATTATACAATTGCATATTGCTTCTCCCCCTTCACGATTTGCAAAAATACTTGTTCGAAATCTATCGTTGTCCGGTCAATGCTTTCGACAAGTGTTGCTTCCATCTTAAAAATGTCGAACAGTTTATAAATATCTTCACTTCGCTCTAAATTTACATCTACAATCGCTTGAAGACTGTTTTCAGTGTAGGTGCTTAATGGAAAAGTCAGTAACAACTCTTCTTTTTGCCTACTATTAAGACGTTCACCTAGTTTAATAGAATATGCTTTCGTTTGAAACAAGTTAAGCAAGTTCTCCACTTTTTCATCCACAACGACTGTACCTTTATTAATAATAATCGTTCGATCACATAATTCTTGAACTACCGGCATATCGTGCGAGCTTATAATAATCGTTCGGTTTTCTTCTTTAACAATTTGCTTTAATATTTCGCGCAGCTCGTAACTAATTTCAACATCTAATCCTAATGTAGGCTCATCTAATAAAATTACTTCCGTATTCGCTAATAACGAAACGGCAATCGCAAGTTTTTGCTGCATTCCACGTGATAATCCTTGTACTAGTTCATTTTCCTTCTCTTTTAAGTGGAACTGCTCTAATAATTTGTCTACCTCTTCTATCACTTCTTTCCGTGACCGACCTCTATTACCTGCAAAATATTCTAAATTCTCTTTAACCGTTAAACGCCAGTATAAGTTTCGGTTTCCTTCTAGTACTGCACTAATATGGCGTAACGCTTTTAATCTTTTTTTATTTATATCTAATCCATTAATATGAATAGATCCCGCATCCGCCTGTAGCAATCCACATATCATCTTAATCGTCGATGTTTTTCCTGCACCATTCGGTCCTAACAATCCTAGTACTTCCCCACGATGAACATCAAATGAAACATTATTAACCGCTGTTACTATTTCTTTCGTTTTTCGTTTCGTATACTGCTTACTAACCCCGCGAACTTCAATTATTTTTTCCACTCCATCACCTCTAATGTAATTGTCTATATATTCATTGTATTCTTAAAAAACCTTTTAAAAAACTCTCTCCGGTTGTATATTAACTCCGTCTCTAGATGGAAAGAATAGTTAATGATTATTATTTGCTTTAAAAAATTTACAATTTTCTATTGACGGTGCCGTTTTTGAAGAGTACATTTATTAACAAATTAAATTATCTTTTTTTCAAAAACCTTATGTTGAATCTTATTGTAAGAGCGGGGGAACCAAATCGAAACGTTTATTCGTTTCTAGGGGTGTATCGTTATGAACGAAGAGGACTCTCATCCTCTAATCCGACAGCTAACCTCGTAAACAAATTGAGAGAAGGGTCTACTAAATTATGAGAGACCATTCTGCGGATCTGCCAAGGAATGGTCTTTTTATGTCAAAGTGAGGTAAAACAAATGAAAAAGCAATTTGCTGTTATCGGTCTAGGTCGTTTTGGTCACTTGGCGTAGAAGTGCTGGCGATTGATAAGGATGAAGAAAACGTAAGTAGAATTAGTGAATTTGCTACCCATTCCGTACAAGCAAATGCAACGGATGAAAACATTAAAATCTTTAGGGCTTCGTAACTTTGACCACGCTATTGTTTCGATGGGAGAAGACATTGAATCAAGTGTGCTAACTAGTTTGATTTTAAAAGAAATGGGTGTAAAACAAGTTTGGGTTAAAGCGATTAATAAGTACCATAAAAAAGTGCTCGAGCAAATTGGAGTAGACCGTGTAATTCAACCAGAAAAAGATATGGCACGAAGAATCGCTCATCACGTCGTGTCTGATAAAATATTTGATTACATTGAACTATCGGATAATCATAGTATTGTAGAAATTCATGCATCAAAAAAAGTAAACAATAAAAGTATCATTGAACTAGATCTTCGGGCGAAATACGGTTGTAATTTAATCGGAATTCAACGTGACGGTGATATTATTGTAGCTCCATCTGCTGAAGAGATCATTAAAGAAGGTGACCTTTTAATTATGATCGGTAGAAACGAAGATATTCAACGGTTTGAAGAGGTTGGGGTTTAGAATAATGTTTTTATTTGCGGTAATTACCTTTTATTTGCGATAACACCGGGCTTATTTGCGGTAATCACACTTTTATTTGCGATACCCCCGGTTCTTTTGCGCCCTTCTTTTATTTCATTTTTTATGTCGTTTCTTTTTCTCCACATCCTCAATCGATAGACCGTCTTCAATATTGTATAGCCTACTTTTCGGTTCAAAGATTTTTTGCGATGGCCATAAGCCATGATGCCCAGAGAATATATAACTTACAAGACATGCAACGAAGAAAAATTCTATTCCCTTCCCGTCAAACATTTCAACAGCTAATAGGAATGCTGCAATTGGTGTATTCGCTCCACCACAAAAGGTAGCAATCATCCCTAACCCCGCAAGAAACGACAATGGTAAATGGATAAATTCCGATAACGTATTCCCTAACGTAGCTCCCATGAAAAATAGAGGAATGGCTTCTCCACCTACAAAGCCTGTCCCCATCGTAATGGCAGTGAAAATTAATTTTGCTATAAAGGCAAATGGTGGTACATCCTCTTTAAACGACTGCTCTAACATATCCAAGCCTCGGCCATTATAATCTTGTGAACCGATTATTAAAAATAAAATGACAATGAGTACTCCACCAACGAACGCCCTTACCATATGATTCTTCTTCGTATATTTTTCGGAAATCCTTTGAATTCCGTGCCGTAATTGACTATACAAAACACTTAATAAACTAAAAATAATGGCTACTACTATTACTTTTCCATATGTTGCAAAAGACGATTCTGGTACCGTTTTTATAATAAACGTTTCGTGTTCTACTCCCCAGCCCTTTTCTGTAACATAGTGACCGACAAAGCTAGCTACTAAACAAGGCACTAACACTTTATACTTCATTTTACCTAACGCTACCATTTCCATACCGAACACAGCGCCTGTTATCGGTGTCCCAAACGCTGCTCCAAAGCCAGCACTAATACCGCTCATGATCAAAATTTTTTTATCAAGAATGGAAACTTTAAAAAACTGGTTTACTGCTTGAGAAACACTTCCACCCATTTGAATAGCTGCCCCTTCACGTCCTGTCGATCCTCCTAATAGGACAGTTATAAACGTTCCTATGTAAACAAGCGGCCCCATCCTTTTAAGAACTTTCGCTTTCCCATGCACACCTTCAATTACTAAATTGTTTCCTTTTGCAGAATCATTGCCAAAACTTTTTCCAAAATTCATATACATAAAGCCAATTACAATCCCACCTAGAGGAAGAAAAAAGATTAGCCATGAGTTGTTCTCTCGAGTCTCTCCTAACATATCATTGGTCGTTAACAGAAGCGCTGTTGTGGAACCAATGATAATGCCGATTATTGTTCCGAAAAATATCCATTTAATTAATGTAGCCATTAAAGTTCTATAAGCTATATTCATTTGAATCCCTCATTTTAAATGTGTTGGGGGTTCTTCTTTATGTATTTTGTTCTTCACTTCCGTAAAAAGATTATTAGTGCTATTCGTGATATTTTGTTCGTTTGCTTGGAAAAGAGCTAGTAACTTTTGAATATCTTCTTTCGTTGCATACTGTTTTTCAGGCTTTAACAAATAGCCAATTTGACCATTTGATTCAATCGTTGCCCATTGCAAGTCGCTGATGTTTTGCACTCCTTGCTGCCGCAATCTAACCTCTAACATGTCAACAGTTAACCGAATCTTCGCTAAGTTTTTATCAATAATGGTTCCATTTTCAACGACTATAATGGATTTCCCGTAAAAAAATGTTTCTAGTTTGTCAGACTTCAATACGATATATTCCACCACAATTAAAAAAAGGACTAGTAATAAAGTAATCAACATCGTAATCCATATACTTCTATCACCTACTGGCTGTATAATTAGTGACCCAACAGCTACCATTAAAACTGTTTGTGCGACAGTTAATTGTGAAATCGACTTTCTACCAGCTAAACGTAAAATTAAAATGCCGCCAAAAACAATAACAAATGATTTCCAAATAAAGTGCAAATCCAAAATAAGCTCTTCCTTCCGTATGTAGCTTTTCTATTTTTTTAGTATGGCTTATATGAAAAAGAATATTTGAATTCTAAGAGAAAATCGGTCCATGCCCGTAAGTTCTTTTTCAAATGTACATTTCATACGTTTATACAAGGTTACTATTCTTTAAAGGAGAGTGCTTCATGAGTATACAAAACAAGGACTATCCGTTAACGAAGAACGAGTATTGGTTCTATCTTATTGGGTCCATTGTGCTAGCCTCTTGTATGCTTTTCACATTCATGCTCAGTAGTTTCTATTCCCCGTTAATACTTCTTCAAATTCGTTTACTTATGATTGGAATTGGAATCATCTTTTATCTTACAGTGTATATTTTCTATAAACTAAAAATAAAAGTAACACAAGAAGAGCTAAAAGAAGAGTTAAACGAAATTATCATCATCATTAACGGAAAAGAGATTGGGAGAGTTTAATCCCCCAATCTCTTTTTTAATTTGCGTAATATTGAACTTGATTTCTACCATTTCTTTTCGATTTATACAGCGCTTCATCCGCTTCAGAAATGATATCGTATAAGCTTTTCGATTCAGTAAACTTGGAAATGCCTAATGAGACCGTTATTTTCTTAATCGCCTTACTTTCTGTTATAAACTCTGTATTTTCAATTTCTTGGCGAAACGATTCTGCAAAATACATGAGTTCCTCTTTAGAATCTGTTGCAAAGAAAATAATAAATTCCTCCCCTCCATATCTTCCGGCGAATACGTCATCTTTGTAATAGGAGGAAACTTTTTTCAACATAATATCGGCAAAGCCTTTTAAAATCATATCGCCACTTAAATGACCATATTCATCATTAACAGACTTAAAATGATCAATATCTAACATAATAATGTACCGATTTTTATTTTGTTTCGTCTTGTACGTCTTTACTTTCTCCTCAAAATGTCGAATGTTATTTAATCCAGTTAACGGATCATGTTCTGCATAGAACGTAAGCCTATCTCTTAAATAAAGCTCCTTTTCTGCATTTACGATAAAAAAGTGTAACGCGAAAGCCGTTGTAAGAAACGTCATCAATCGATAAATAGACATTTCTGCGAAAACTTGTAAACCGTTAGGAACAAAAAAGATAATTGGTAAGTCTGATGCAAGCCAAGACAACGTAATAATTATTAGTAGTGTTAGAGACTTTAATTCTGTTTGCTTGAGCCATTTCATAAACAGAGAAATTAAAGTAGGAAACATCATTCCAAAAATAACTCCAGGAACCGCTCCTTGTCCTCCTATACCTAATCGCCATAAACTTACGATGACGAGCGCCGGAATTGCATGCTTCCATCCCCATTTATATGCTAAAAAAACGAGTGGTATAAACCGCATATCAAATTGAAAATCTCCGTAAACGATTGGTAAATAAAACAAAATAATAACAGCAATTTACGTAATTAGTATTAATGCAATAGAAAATAATATTTTGTTAAGAAATGCTTTCCTATTTACAATAACTAAATTTATTAGTAAATGCATTATGAAAATAATTGCTATATTGGATAACACAGATTGTACTGCTTCATGCATATTATTCACATCCTATTAAACATAGGTAATTTGTACCATATATAGTAGTACGCTAAATCTTCCACATCCATTTTAAATTGTAAATAAAATGAAAAAAATGTCGTAAATAGTACAATATTGTAATTTTTGAAGCAATATACTACACGTAACTGTTCTAAATTTCAAGAGAGTTTGACGTGAAACCTATTGGTGTTATATGATAACAAATAACACTTAATGGTGTTACTTTAAAGTTAAAGGAGTTTGTAAAACATGCAAAAAATCCAAGATATCGTGAAAACAGCAATTTTTGATGCCCCTATTCAAAAAGTTTGGGAAAAAGTCTCTTCTGCAGAAGGAATCAGTACTTGGTTTATGCCAAATGATTTTGAGCCTAGAGTCGGACATGTATTTCATATTCAATCTCCATTCGGACCATCCCCTTGTAAAGTGATAGAAGTGGAGGAGCCAAATAAAATTTCTTTCTCTTGGGATACGGATGGCTGGATTGTTACATTTCTATTAAAAGAAGTCGAAGAAAAAACGGAATTCACCTTAATACATAGTGGCTGGAAAACAGCTGATACAGTTATTACGAAGCCTAATGAAGATAGTGCCGTCATTCGCAATCGCATGAATAATGGATGGGAAGATATCGTACATGCTAAGTTAAGAAAGGTAGTCGAAGGATAAGTGGCTGCTGCTAAGCACGATGTATTTCAAGCAATTGCTGATCCAACTAGGAGAGACGTATTGCGTTTACTAGCTTACAATGAACTTCCTATTTCTGAAATTACATCGCATTTTCCAATAAGTCGAACTGCTGTCGTCAAGCATCTGCACATCCTTTCCGAAGCTAGCTTAGTAACGAGCAGAAAAGTTGGCAGGGAAAAACGATATACACTACAGCCAGAAACTTTAACGGAAGTGAATGAATGGCTCAGCTTTTTCGAGCAATTTTGGGATAATAAAATGTCCATTCTACAGCATCTAGTCGAGAATGAAGATACAGAAAATGAACCATTGTCCTTATTAAAGGAGCAAAAGAAGTGAATGAAGCAAGTGGGGAAATCAAATCATTTTTTCCACTTGTTTTTTTAATTGTTTTGAAAATAACTGCTACGGATTCTTGATTAAATTGGTTTATTTTGCGATATAACTTCCTCTTTATTTGCGGTAATCACTTTTTATTTGCGATAACTTCCTCTTTATTTGCGGTAATCACTTTTTATTTGCGGTAACTCCCTCTTATTTGCGATAACTTCCTCTTATTTGCGGTAATCACTTTTTATTTGCGCTAACTCCCTCTTATTTGCGGTAATCACTTTTTATTTGCGATAACTCCCTCTTATTTGCGGTAATCACTTTTTATTTGCGATAACTTCCTCTTTATTTGCGGTAATCACTTTTTATTTGCGATAACTTCCTCTTTATTTGCGGTAACTCCCTCTTATTTGCGGTAATCACTTTTTTTTTGCGCTAACTCCCTCTTATTTGCAGTAATCACTTTTTATTTGCGGTAACTTCCTCTTTATTTGCCGTAATCACTTTTTATTTGCGATTGCCACCCTGCGTTCCACGAAGCGTCCTCAGCCATAACTTTTTTAATCTGTAAATTTTGTAGAATAAAAGAAAGAATACCTCAAATAATAACCTCTATAAAAACTAATGGGAAAACATCGTTTAAACTAAATTTGGGGGATGTTACATGAAACGCTATAATCACAATGTCGAACTTACTTCTGCTGAAATGGCAAATTTGTGGACTCAATATATTAATGATTCGATGTCGGTATGTTTTCTTACCCATTCCGTCAAGGTGGCCAAAGATAAGGATATGAAAGAAGTACTCGAGTTTGCACTTCGTATCGCAGAAGACCATATTGAAAAAATTACGCATTTTTTTGAACAAGAGAATATCCCCATACCTAAAGGTTTTACGGTGGAGGAAGATGTTAATTTAGAAGCTCCAGCTCTATTTACCGATACGTTTATGATGGTGTATATGCACGTAATGACATTACTAGGTTTAACAGGTTACGCAGGAGCTGTTGCTACTTCAACACGTGCTGACCAAATTTTTTATTTGTGCAATGTAATAAGGAAACGATGGAGTTATATAGACGAGTTGTTGATGTAATGTTAGCAAAAGGTATTTATCGAAAGCCACCACGAGTAAATCCACCTTCCGAAATAGATTTCATTGACAGTCAAAACTATTTAACTGGATGGTTTGGCCATCATCGCCCATTAAGTGTCGTCGAAATAAGTGGTTTAAGCTACAATATGGTAAAAGTAATTATAAAAGTTGTTTTAGAAATTGGTTTTGCACAAGTATGTCAGTCGAAAGATGTACAAAAATATTTCCTTAAAGGAAAAGAATTGTGTGAAAAGCAATTTAGTATTTTAAGCTCAATCCTTTCAAAGGATGATTTAGCATCTCCTTCTTCATGGGTATCAGAAATAACAAGCTCCACTACTCCTCCATACTCAGACAAGCTGATGTTAAATCATATTGTTATTTTAGTTGCTGCTGCTATTGGCTATTTCGGAGCAGGGGCATCTGTTTCACAAAGAAGAGATCTTTCCGTGGAGTATACTCGTCTCATGGGACAAGTTGGTTTATATGCCGAAGATGGAGCCGAATTGCTAATCAAACATGGTTGGCTGGAGCAACCGCCTCTTGCTGATGACCGTCAAAAGCTCATAAAGAAAAAGTAGTAGGCTGTGGATAACAGCCTTTTTTCATTATTCTGTGGAAAAGCTTGTGGGAAGTTATCAGAATCCTTGGATAACTATCATGAAATTTCGTATTTCTTATATATTTTGTGGATAACTCTTTTTTACCATAATTTTTGCGGGTTTGCTTTTTGCGCCAACCGGGAAGGCTTTTGGGCCACCCGAGATCTCTTTTGTGCCAACCGAGATTACTTTCGCGCCAACCGAGATTACTTTTGCGCCAACCCGAATCACTTTTGCGCCAACCGAGATTACTTTTGCGCCAACCGAGATCTCTTTTGTGCCAACCGAGATCTCTTTTGTGCCAACCCGGATCTCTTTTGTGCCAACCCGGATCTCTTTTGTGCCAACCGAGATTACTTTTGCGCCAACCCAGCAAGGAAATTAGCAAGCATCAGCATTTAATTTTTAATAAATAAAAAAACAAGGGGGGACGGAACGAATCGTTACCCCACTTGTTTCATGTTTACTTTTCCGGAATTTCGCACCCATCGTCGGTACAAGTAGCACCCGTAGTTGATTGTACCTGCTGTAATGGAGTAGCACCGTTCTCTTCTTCCCAAACTTTAGTTAATGTTTGCGTGAAGACTTCTAACGGTTGTGCGCCGGAAATAGCATACTTTCGATTAAATACGAAAAATGGTACTCCTTGCACGCCAAGCTGTTGACCTTCTACTTGGTCTTGACGCACTTCCTCTAAGTGAGCGTTACTAGCAAGAACTTGTTGCACTTCATCGCGGTCTAAGCCAACTTCTTCCGCTAATGAGATTAATGTTTCATTTGCCCCGAGGAATTGAGATTCAATGAAGTGAGCACTTAATAGTCGCTCTGTTAGTTCCGCAGCTTTTCCACGTTGCTCTGCAAATTTCACGAGACGGTGAGCATCTAACGTATTCACTTGTTTCATTGAATCAAAATTGTACGCTAATCCAACCGATGCTGCGCTCTGGATAACTTGTTCATTCATTGATTTCGCTTGCTCGATAGTAGCGCCCATTTTTTTCGCCAACATTTCATGAACGGATACATTAGGGTCACTTGGGAGATGAGGTTGTAACTCAAAGCTTTTAAATGTTACTTCCACCTTGTCTTTTTGTGGAAAAGTTTGTAGTGCTTGTTCTAAACGACGCTTTCCTATATAACAGAACGGACAAACATAATCTGACCATACTTCTATTTTCAAATTAACACACCACTTTTCTATATATTTATATAATTATCCTAACACTCGAGACATAAATTTACTAACAATTGAGCTTTTAATGACAACGCAAAAAAGCCCACTTAGACTCTTGTTCGTCTAAGTGGACAATCACTAGTTTATTTTCTACCTTTGCCTGGATGAGTATAACCTATCGACGCACCATCACGTCGAGCATCCGCGACACCAACATATTCTTCTTTTACATAATCAATGAAAATACTTTGTACATTTCCTATTAATTCAGAATTAGCTGGGAAACGATGTCCCATTTCGTTCAGGCTACTTATCGCTTCTTCTGGAATTCCCTCTTCCCAACGATAGCTATTAAGATTGTTCGTATAGATCCGTGGTTCAGCAATTGCCTCTTCTAATCCCATTTCGTAATTGATAATATTAAGTATAACTTGAAGCACCGAAGTAATAATAGTCGGGCCACCTGGTGAGCCAACGCTTAAAATCGGCTTCCCATCTTCAAAAACAATTGTTGGCGTCATGCTGCTTAACGGCCGTTTGTTCGGTTGCACTTCATTCGCCCCGCCAGGAACTGCATCAAAGTCAGTTAATTCATTATTCAACATTAGGCCGTACCCTGGTACCATAATACCAGAGCCAAATACTTGCTCAATTGTTGTTGTGAAGGAAACAAAGTTGCCCCATTGATCCACAACTGTAAAGTGGGTAGTTTCCCCGATATCTTTATCATCATTTTGGTTTACCACTTCGTAATTTGGACTAACGTCTTCAAATCTCCATGGGTCACCAGCCTGAGGATTTCGGTTCACATTGTCGATGTCGATTAGTTCACTTCTCTCTAAAATATAATCAGGATGTAACAATCCAACCGTTGGTACTTCTACAAATTCTGGGTCTCCTGCATAAGCCGCGCGGTCAGCGTCGTAAAAACATATCAGGAGTTGCTCCAGCTGGGGCACGCTCACGACTATTTATAATGATGGTTTCATCTTCCTCCGCATCGTACACCATCATAAATCCACCACCACCGATTCCAGACATCATCGGCTCTACTACATTTAAAGCTAGCTGAATGGCGATTGCAGCATCGATTGCGTTTCCACCCCTCTTTAAAATGTCAGCACCAACTTCGGATGCTAATGGATGGGAAGTTGAAACCATTCCATCCTTTCCAACTGCAACTTCATTCGTTGGATTCGCAGGTTTTTTCGCTAATCCAGCAGAAGGTAAAAGGGATACTAATAGTAATAAAACAGCAAATACAGAGAAAAACAAACGTAATTTTTTCAAAAAAACACTCCTTTAATATACTATTTTTATAACGCTAACACTCATCCAAATGAACACATTCCCATATGTAGTAAGCCTTAGCTGTACACCATTTCCCTCCTCTCTTTACACCTTACATAGTAAATTATAATGAATATTCAGAAATATTAAACAGGAATAAACTACTGAATTGGACAATTTCGGGGTCTATCTTCCTAATACTTATTCCGTAATTTACCTATTGCATGTCTTCTAGTGTTTTACTTTTTTTGAAAATATTTTTTCCATAAGGACATACTAAGGGACAAGAATATACGCAAGGAGGAGCCAATTTAATATGAACGAAAATACTCTATCCATTTTTGCTTTAGGCGGAATGAATGAAATTGGCAAAAACATGTACGTTGTGCAGTACTCCGATGACATTATCGTCATTGACTGTGGTGGGAAATTTCCGGATGAAACGTTATTAGGTATCGATTTAATTATTCCGGATCTTACATACTTGGAAGAAAATAAAGACAAAATTAGAGCTTTAATCGTCACGCATGGACATGAAGATCATATTGGAGGGATTCCGTACTTTTTTAAAAAATTAAATGTTCCTGTTTATGCAACACGTTTCACATTAGGGTTAATTGAGTTAAAACTAGAGGAACATAGACTTCTTAGGGATACAGAGCTAGTGACAATCACTCCTGATTCTGAATTACAATTCGGTACTATCGGTGTTTCCTTTTTTAGAGTGAGTCATAGTATTCCTGATTGTTTAGGGATTGTTTTCCATACTCCGGAAGGAAATGTAGTCCATACAGGAGATTTTAAATTTGATTTAACTCCTGCTGATAATCAAAAAGTCGATATTAATAAAATGGCTCGTATTGGTGATAAGGGTGTTTTAGCTTTAATATCAGAAAGTACGAATGCAGAACGCCCTGGCCTAACTCCATCGGAACAAATGGTAGCAAGCCATATGAATGAGGCATTTATGAAAGCAACTGGTAAAATTTTTGTATCCACGTTCGCATCAAATGTTAGTCGTGTTCAGCAAGTAGTAGATGCTGCTAAAAACACAAATCGAAAGCTTGCCCTATTAGGAAGAAGTATGGTGAACGTTGTTTCTGTTGCGATGGAAAGAGGGTATTTAACAATTCCGGAAGGGATGTTAATGGATGCAAAAGAAGTGGAACAGTTACCTCCAGAAAAAGTAGCGATACTTTGTACTGGTAGTCAAGGTGAACCGAATGCTGCCCTTGCACGTTTAGCAACTGGAAATTACCGAGACGTTAATATTTATGCTGACGATACTATTATCTTTGCAGCATCCCCTATCCCTGGTAACGAAAAAGATGTCTCACGCGTCATCGATAACCTATTCAAATTAGGAGCACACGTTATTTATGGATCAGGAAGCTCAACAGGTATGCACGTTTCCGGACATGGCTACCAAGAAGATTTAAAATTAATGTTAACATTTATGAAACCTAAATATTTTATTCCAATTCATGGCGAATATCGAATGCTACACCACCACCGGTTATTAGCAGAATCGGTCGGCATTGAGCCTGGCAATACTTTTATTATGAAAAATGGAGAAGTGATGGATATTCAGCATGGAGTTGCACGCCAGACGAGAACGATTCCTGCTGGTGATACGTTCGTTGACGGAGTAGGTGTTGGAGATATCGGTTCTGTCGTATTACGTGATCGTAAGCAACTTTCTGAAGATGGAATGCTCATTACGGTTATTACACTAAGTAGATCAGAGCAAAAAATCATCTCTGGACCAGATACCATTACTCGCGGATTTGTGTTTGCAAAAGAATCAGATGCTCTCCTCAGGGAAGTGAACAAACTAGTAAAGCAAGCAGTAAATGACTTAGAAAATGAGGAAAGACGACAATGGAATATATTAAAACAATCGATAAAAAAATCTGTTGGTCAATTTTTATTTTCAAAAACAAAAAGAAAGCCAATGATTATCCCCATTATCATTGAAATTTAAACAATTAGAAGAGCAAACATCGTTTTGCTCCTCTAATTTCTATAAAAAAAATCTCCAAATACTTCTATTGACATATGATTACATAGCATGTAATTTAGAAAGTGCAAATTAGTTAATTCACTAAACAAACTAATTATTGGAATCGATTTCAGGAGGGGAATTCAACATGAAAAAGTCTTATTTTATTATCGTCTCTCTTCTTACAATGATAATGCTTACTGGTTGTTTAAATCTTAGTGGAGAAGAAGGCGTTTCTGAATTAAGAATCGCCCACAACCAAACGTTAGACCACCCCGTTCATTTATCATTAGTAGAATTCAGTAGACTTGTAGAAGAAAATTCTAACGGAAATATAAAAGTTAAAATCTTCCCTAATGCTCAATTAGGTAGTGAACGTGAAGTATTGGAACTAACACAGTCAGGAGCTGTTGATATAGCAAAAGTAAGCGCTAGCGCACTAGAAGGATTCGAACCAGATTATTCTATTTTCAGTCTCCCTTACCTTTTTGAAGACTATGAGCAATTCGAACAAGCTATGAACAACGAAACTATTACAGATCATCTATATTTCAAAACAGAAGATATCGGTATTATCGGCTTAACTTACTATAATGCAGGAGTTCGTAATCTTTATACGAAAGACCGTGAAGTGACGACGGTAGAAGATATGAAAGGTTTAAAAGTTAGAGTACAACCAAGTCAGACAAGCGTTGGTATGATTAATGCTTTAGGTGGTCTCCCTACAGCAATGGCTTATGGTGAAGTTTATACAGCACTACAAGCAGGAGTTATTGATGCTGCGGAGAATAATGAAACCGCATTAGTAGGTAACAACCATGGAGAAGTTGCCAAGTATTATATGTACACAGGTCATCAAATTGTACCAGATATGCTTATTATGAATGCGAACCGTTTTAATAATTTTTCTGAAGAAGAGAAACTAATCGTCCAAGAAGCAGCAAAAGCATCCACTGTTTATCATGAGGATGTTTGGGCTGAAACAATTGAACGTCAGACAGATATAGCGAAAAATGACATGGGTGTTCAATTTATCGAAGTAGATAAACAGTCCTTTATCGATGCTGTACAACCAATGCACAAAAAATATGCGGAAGCTGAGAAAACAAAGGATATTTATCACTTAATAAAGGAGAACATAGGCAATGACTAAACTAAAAAGTGCAATAGACAAAATTCTTATAACTGTTTCTTCTTCCTTATTAGTTATGATGGTTAGTTTGTCTATATGGCAAGTACTAGCAAGATACGTATTTAATATATCTTCACCAGGTACAGAAGAGTTAACAAGACATTTACTCATCTGGTTCGGTCTTTTAACGGCAGCGTACGTATTTGGAGTAAAGAAACATATCGGAATTCTATTTTTCCGTGAAAAATTTAATCGGAAAGTGCAAAGAGCGTTTGAAAAAGTAAGCGATTTAATTATTTTAGGAATCGCCTCCACTCTCATGGTTTATGGCGGCTTAAAAATTGTCCTTCTAACGTCTGCACAAACGGCAGCAGCAACAGGGATTTCAATGGCATGGGTTTATGCTGCCCTACCGACAAGCGGCTTGTTTATCATTATTTACACAATTATAAGCTTAATGTCGAAGGATACTAAAGAGACAGAAGAGGTGAATGGCTAATGGAAGTGGTAGCAGGGATTATTTTATTCACAACATTCTTCTTGCTTTTAATTTTCGGAGCACCAATTGCAATTGCAATTATTTTAAGTTCAGTTATAACATTTTTAGCTGTGCTACCTTTTGATGTAGCAATCTTAACATCAGCACAGCGCATGGTAACAGGTATTGATAACTTTACAATGTTGGCGATCCCACTATTCGTTTTATCCGGAATCATTATGAACAATGGTGGAATTGCATTCAGGCTCGTTAACTTTGCTAAACTTCTAGTTGGAAAATTACCTGGTTCTTTAGCACATACGAACGTTGTTGGAAACATGTTATTCGGAGCAATCGCAGGTTCAAGTGTTGCCTCTGCTGCCGCAATGGGACGTATTATGACACCAATGCAAACAGCAAAGGGCTACAAAAGAACGTATTCTGCAGCAGTTAATATTGCTTCTGCACCAACTGGATTAATTATTCCGCCTAGTTCCGTTCTAATCGTATATTCTTTAGTAAGTGGTGGAACATCAGTAGCAGCTCTATTTATGGCTGGTTACATCCCTGGTATACTATGGGGAATAGCAGTTATGATTGTTGCTTATTTTATGGCGAAAAAAGAAAACTACCCTGTTTCTAACTTACCTTCTCTTAGAGATGCGTTATATATCGTTTGGAGTGCAATTCCAAGTTTATTACTAATTGTAATCGTTATCGGTGGAATTGTTGGCGGTATTTTTACAGCGACAGAAGGTGCTGCAGTAGCGGTACTTTACTCAGTCCTCCTATCTATGATCTATAAAGGACTAAAAATAAAAGATATACCTAGCATTTTTAAAGAAACAATTGAAATTACAGGGATGATTCTTTTCTTAATTACGGCTTCGGCCTTATTCTCCCTAGTAATGTCTTATATGGGCTTACCTGAAGCAATTAGTAAATCATTATTATCTATTACGGATAATCAAATTGGTATCATTCTTATTATGCTATTGATCATGATTTTAGTTGGAACATTCATGGATATTACTCCAGCAGTTCTTATTTTCACACCGATTTTCTTACCAGTTGCGACAAGCTTCGGTATGGACCCTGTCCACTTCGGTATGATCGTCTGTTTCGCGCTATGTATCGGTAACATGACACCACCAGTTGGAAGTGCTCTATTCGTAGGATGTAGCGTTGCAAACGTTAAAATTGAGGAAGTAATTAAAACATTACTCCCATACTTTGCAGCGGTCATTGTCGTACTAATATTAGTAGCGTTCATTCCACAATTGTCGTTATTTTTACCGAATTTATTTGGGCTATAATATAAAGGGAGTCAGAGCTAAAGCTTTGACTCCCTTTATATTACTTAACAGCACCCGGTGATTTTATTTCCACTTCTACCGAAACATTTATATTAGCTTCCGCAAGTGCCTCTCCCCAATTGTCTTCTACTTTTTTAAATTGTTCGTAATGATAAGCTCTTGCGTACAATCCAAGTCCAGTCGGATCAATTTTGTTTTCTTGGATTTTGTTTATAAGATCTTCGAATTGAGATTTTAATTCTTTTTCCAGCATCTTCTTCAATTCATCTTCTTTCATTGAACCCGTTACAAATAATCTTTCTGCAATGCTTCCTCTCATTTTAATGTTAAAGTCGAAGGAAAATTTATCATCTTTATAACTTGATTTTACTTTTGTATTAATGTTACTAAACGCAATACTTATTTCGTTAAGATTGAAGATTCCACCGTCCTCTTCTACAGACGTGACCGGAAAAGTAAGCGTTAGTTCATGTTTTTGTTCTCCCTTTAGGACTAGAAGAAGTAAACTTTCATTAATAGATAAACTGTCTACATATTTTCCATCTCCATCTAACAATGTTAGTCCATTTAATCTTAAGTCATTGTCTTTTATTAATTCTGGAATAAAGGCGGTAAGCCCTTTTTCGTACATTTGCCGATGCAGCTCCTGAAAAGTAATAATAACATCAGTCGTTCGCATTGTATATTTATCAATAAGTCCCTTCAAATGTAAAGGTAGCGGTGGTTTATTATCCGGTTCGTAGAAAATAACGTCAGCTACTGGACCATCTACTACTATAACTCTTGTGTTAATAGAAAAGGTTGGATTTCTATATACAGTATCTAGCATTGAAAACCAATTGTCCTGTTCTAGAACTCGTTTACCAATTAAAAAAACTTGAATTTTAGCAGCAGTTACATCTCCTGTCGCTCTCACATTAAAAAGTTCCCTAGACTCTCTTATTGTTTTAGCCTTCACTTCATACGTTGCGATATTTTTCGGAGCGTCTTCTGAGAACACAGGGCTAGATTCGGATATGACTAAATTATTTTCCTCATCTATATCTACACCAAGTATTAAAGCAATTGTTAAATCTTCTATTGGAATAGGCCTTCCACAGCTAGATAGTAAAAGTATAACCACACTTACAAAAATGGTATGAAATATACGTTTCATTTTTTTATCCCCCTTTTTAGTACGCCATGCAACGAGACATACACCCATATGCATATAGGAAAAACAAACGCAAAAACAAAACTAACTACATTCATACCTTCTCGAAGTATCGCATTTCTCTCAACTGTAGGAGGAATTAACAGAACAATTAAAAACTGAAGTATTAAAAACAAGAGCAAATGTCTACTATGATCTTGTTTGCCAACTAACTGACTTGTACAATACACCGCAAAGAATATTAGGGGTAAAACGGTTGTTGAAATAACAAATATATAGTAGGAAAATATGATTATTTCTAGCCGTTCAACAAATGTAAATTCAATAATTTTTATAATAACGATTGCTGGTTCATTAAAAACTGTTATTTCATCTGGACTAAAAAACAGATAAACTACTAACGTGATCATTAATAATGAAAGCATCGTTATCGTATTCGCAATAACGATACCGAGAGATGCTTTCTCCTTTTTGTGCAAAAATGGATATAGGAAAAAGGCAACTTCAAAACCTATAAAAGAAAAAATGGTTGTACGTATAGAAGAAACAATTGGCAACCACCCTTCCTTTACGACCGGAAGTAAATGAAGCCAGTTCGCATAGTTCAACGGAATAAGATAGGCAATCAGGATCCATATTGTTATGAAAAAAACCAACTCTGAATACCTACCTAACACCGTAATATTATTTTTTACAATTAGATAGGTAGGAAGGGATAACAGTAAAATAAAAATGTATAGTTCCGTACGAGGTAAAATCCACGCTTGAATAAAGATAGCTTCTCTAATAAAAATTAAATTACCTAATGCTGCAAAATATAAGGCAAACAGAATAGTGGCTGCCTTCCCTACCCATTTTCCAAAGTAATAGGTAACTAGATCTAGAATTGTCCCATCCGGTCTTTTTTTCATCACTTGTATAATGATTAAACTAACTGCTGACGTTAGAAGCCAAGAAAGGATAATTGTAATCCAACCATCTGTACCGGCTTTTTCCGCTAATTCACGTGGTAGTGTTAATAGACCAACACCTACTTGTACACCGTGAATTAAAAAAATATATTGCATTAACGTTATTTTATTAGTTTTCATCCCTTTTCGTCACCCTTTGGACGATTTGAATTCGCTCTTCTATTTTGAACTGCTTGTGTACTTAAAGGCCGTTTTTCGACAGACCATACTGGGAAACGAATAAACACATCCTTTAAATCTTTAAAACGTAATGGTGCAATTGGGCTACTATAAGGAGTTCCTAATGATTCTAGCGAAATGAAATGTGCGATTAGTATCATTATCCCAGCAACAATTCCTACAAACCCAAATAACGTTGCAAGTATCATCATCGGAAATCGGACTATTCGAATCGCAGAGCTCATTTCATAGTTAGGGATAATAAAAGAAGCGATCGCTGTTATAGCTACAACAATAACCATGATGTTACTGACAACTCCTGCTTCTACTGCCGCTTGACCGATTACAATACCACCAACAATGCCAACTGTTTGTCCAATTTTAGCTGGCAAGCGAATCCCAGCTTCTCTTAGCATTTCTAAAGTAAATTCCATAATAAATGCTTCGAGATAAGGAGGAAAGGGAACTCTTTCTCTTGATACACCGATAGAAAATAGTAACTTCAACGGTATTACTTCAAAATGAAAGGAAATAATCGCTATATAAAATGCAGGTAGCAGGATTGCTATAAAGAAACCGAAATACCTCAACAATCGAACAAAAGAAGCTACAATCCAGCGAGAGCCATAGTCATCCATCGTTCTGAAAAATGAATCAAAGGTTGTTGGCCCGATGATAACATTCGGTGATCTGTCCACTACTGTCACGATTCTTCCTTGAAGAATTTCTGAGGCTGCAAAATCGGGACGTTCTGTTAACAATAATTGTGGAAAAGGAGAGTAGGAATTATCCTCAATGAATTCTGTAAGAACGCCAGAGTTTATAATACCATCCACATCAACTTTTTGGATGCGTGTCTCAAGCTCCTGCAACACCTCTGGATTAGCAACATCCTCTAAATACAGGATAGATACTTTTGATTTCCCTCGTTCCCCAACAGTTATTTCCTTTATCTTCAATTCGCGATTACGAATTTGTTTACGTATTAACCCAATATTATCAGCGATACTTTCCGTAAACCCAACATGTGCACCAGATAAGGTCGATTCAAGAGGCGAGTCTTCCAAAGACCTTTTAGGAAAATCAGGAGTACCGAAAATAAAAGCTTCTGAATATTCGTCTACAAATAAGACGCATTCGCCATTTAAAATGGCAGTTTCAATCTCCTGCCACTTCGTTACCTCTTTAATATGGCCAAGCGATACCTTTAAATCTGCTTCGTTATTTTCTTTATTTTCTTCAAATAACAGTGGGCTCAGCACATGATTATAAATTGTTTGACTATCTGTAATACCACTCAAATATATTAACGCAGCTTTACTATCTGTTTGTTTTATAACTATATGTCTAATAACGAGATCAGGGGTATCAGAAAAAATAGACTTAATTTCTGTAACATTGTCCATTAATTCAGAGCTAATTGATTTTTGAGTTTGAGAATTGTTATTCGTTTGTTGAGAGGAATTTTGCATTTTTTTATATTTCCGGAAAAAAATCATGAAAGAATTCCCACCTAATATATGATATTTTAGTATGCAACTTTAAATGGAAAACCATTCACTTTTTTCCACATCGGGACAGAGGGACAGGTCCCGCGTCCACACATTTTTTGGAAATAGAGAAGCATCTTTATCCTTTTGGTAACTTGTAGAGATCCCATCCATGTCGCGAGCACAAAAAAAGACACCCAATTACAGAGTGTCTCGAATACTTCATATACCCTTTTAATTATTGATCTTATAATAATCAGTACTCATAGAGGTCATGCTTGGAATTACCTTTCATCCTCACATTATACAGGCGATTACTCCAACCTATGACGCTTCATGAATATTAGTCATATAATCCTCAAATGCTCCTACCTTTAACGGTCTACTATAATAGTATCCTTGTCCAAGTATGCATCCATCTTTACTAAGTTCATCCACATGCTCTTTTAGTTCAATTCCTTCTGCAATAACGTTTAATCCTATGGAGTGTGCTAAGTTTATAATGGCTTTAGCAATTTCATTACTTGCTTTATTCGTATGAATATCCTTTATAAACGACTGGTCGATTTTTAATGTGTTAATTGGGAGTTCTTTAAGATAACTCAAAGAACTATAGCCTGTTCCAAAATCATCGACAGAAATATGGATACCTAGATTTTGAAGTTCTTTTAAAATAGAAATAGTACTTTTATCATTTGCTAATACACTTTCCGTTACCTCTAATTCCAGCCATTTTGTGTCTAATCGTGTTTCATGTAAAATTGTTTGAACCTTTTCTACAAAATGTACATCCTCCAACTGACGTACCGAAATATTTACGGATAGTATTAACGGTGGATACCCCTCGTCTCGCCATGCTAGTGCTTGCTTGCAACTTTCTCTAAGAATCCATTCTCCTAACGGAACGATTAATCCCGTCTCTTCTGCTAACGGTATAAATTTACCTGGTGAAATAACTCCTAAATCAGGATGCTTCCATCTTACTAGCGCTTCCATGCCAATTAACTCATTAGTAGACATGTTCATTTTCGGTTGATATTCTATGTAGAATTGTTCCTCTTTAATCCCTTGTCTTAATGCATTTTCAAGTATACGACGTTCTAAAGATTGTTGTTCCATCGTTTGATCATAAATCATAAAATCATTTTTACCGCGCTCTTTCACATAATACAATGCTGTGTCCGCACTCTTGATTAGATCTTCTGAAGATTCTCCGTGATCAGGATAGTGTGCAACACCAATACTGCAGGAAAGTGTATAGTCTTGACCAGATATGTTAATAGGTTTTTGAAACTGATTTAACATCCTTTGGACAATCGTAATTGCATCTTCTTCATCTTGCACGTCTTTTAACATGACGACAAATTCATCCCCACCTAATCTAGCCGCTATGTCTGTCGGACGAATAACAGATTGAATTCTTTTAGCAGCTTCTTTCAGTACAAGGTCACCTGCATCATGTCCCCATTGGTCATTAATCTGCTTAAAATTGTCCAGGTCTATAAAAAATACAGTAAGTTTAGACCTTGAAAATTTTCGATCCAAGACTGTACCACGAAGTTGATTAATAAACGAACGTCGGTTTGGAAGATGTGTCAAAGAATCATGAAATGCTAACTCATATATCGCTTTTCCTACTTCTTTTTGTTCACTAATATCACGCATCGAGATTAGTATATATCCGTTTTTCTTCATACTAATGATATTTGCCTCAACATCCACATAATTTCCTTTTTCATGAAGGAGTCTAAATTCACTTTTTAATGCCTTTTTTATCGTTCTACTAAAATACGTTTTAATCTCAGCTTCAACGATTTCTCGGTCATCCACGTGTATTTTCTCAAAAAAATTACTCTTTTGAAGTAATGAAAGGTCATAATTTAGCACCGTATTAAAAGATGGAGTAGCATACTGAATATCCCCGCCTTTATTAATAATCACAACAAGGTCTGTTAAGTTTTCAGCAATCATCCGGTAGATGTCATTGTTTCCTGTTACTTGGTTCAGATTTTCAACTAGATTTTTCTCTCTTGAGAATAAACTAGTTGGCTCGTTTAACTCTAATTCAACTATTATTTTCACTTCTTTACCGACTAGTACACCGCCAGTCTCTAGTGCTGCATTCCAAGTGAGGCCAAATTCTTCACGGTTAATGGTTGCTTCTGCTTCATAACCGTAAACCTCTATTCCACATTGGCTTATCGCTTTCCCTCCGAAGTTAACATCAAATGTTATTGGTTTCGTTATTGCTTTAATCGTTAAGTTACCGGTTACTTTATAACTATAACCATTTTTTATAATAGTATTAGATTCGAAGTCAATCGTTTCGTAATTTTCGATATCAAAGAAGTCCTCTGATTTTAAATGTTTATCACGTTCTTTGTTACGAGTGTTTATACTGTCCCCCTCAAAAGTGAACGCTATCTTTGCAGTTGTTAAATCCGAAATATCATCCGCTTCAATATCTGCAGTAAAAGAATCAAATTGACCTCTTACCTTTGATATCATCATATGGTTCACTTCAAATCCAACGGTGGAATGTGCTTCGTCTATCATCCATTTAGTCATACTCGTACTCTCCTTAAATCCAAAATATCTCGAATTAAAGATATTTAATTTAAGTATATTTTAACACTGGAAAAATAGTTTTCAAGTAATCAGCTCCGGGTGGGACAGAGGGACAGCGTTCCTCGTCCACACATTTTTTGGAAATTATTTTATAAAGTCAGTAAGGTGGTGCCTACCTCCTTACTGACTTTTTGTTAAATAAAACTCAATAACTAGCACAGACATATAAGTTCCCCATCCACATTTTTAATAGCTTTTAACACGCATCTTTTTCTGTCTCTATTCTTAGTTACTACCTATTCTTAAAACCTCCGAATCAAATAGATGCAAAGATTTACAATAAGGGCAATACTCTGGTTGTCTGTTAACCACTGTATAAAACAGTTCATCACAATCATCGCAATGCCATTTTTTTATTAGGTGTGGCTCCATTTCTTTCACTCCTTTAAGGAGACAACTATCTTAAATAACCTCACTATCTTTCGTTAACTGCTCCAGCTTTTCTTTTATTCGACGTTTCCTATACAACATTTTTCCGACTTCACCAATATCAGAGATGATCGATTTATTAATAAATGAACCAAAAATAATACCAGCAATCGGAATCATTTGAAATAATTTTTTCCATCCAAAGTTATCTCTGTATGTCATCATTACTTCACGCCAGCCTTGAATTTGAGAGATCGCATCATCCTTCGCTGCTACGTTAGGATCTGAATAAGCGGATAGTTCCTTCAAAACAGCTTCTTTTCCAACAATATCGGATGAAGCGAACTGAAGGCATTTCACAATGAAAATACGCTCCTCTTTCTCATTAGGATCATATCCGTATGTAATCGCGATGTCTTGTAGCGTTTTTAGCGACATCCCAATCAGAAGTGGAATATCTATCGCCAAAGTAAAAATACCACCAATTCCTGTTGTCGCTCCTTGTGTCATCGCTGTATTTTTTCTCGACTGAATCAATTGATCACTCACTTCATCCATGACGTTTATCGGTAATTGAGAAATATATTCGAGTGTTACCTCTTCACCCTCGACTCCGTTTTTTTCATACCTTTTAAAAATATGCTTTTTACTAGATAAATAGCTTCCACCTGTTTGTAAATAACTACCTAACTCATCTAGGGCTTGCCCTATTTTGTTGTGAATAAACTGTGGTGTCACACGGTCTAGGAGCTTAAATGGAAGACGACCAAGTCTTTCCCAAAACCATAGCCCCTTTTGTTTCTTCTCCCATTTCTCAATAACTTTTAATTCTTTTAAAAGCTGATCTTTTGTTTCCATACCGCTAACTCTCCTTTTCTGGCATCAGCATTAATTTCGGTCCTTAATTACTTCCTTGCAAACTAACAATAAACGAAACTAAATATTCAGCATCCCTTCCAACACCACAAATCAGTGCAGAACCACGCTGGTATTGCCAAGGTAAGCCTAAAAAATATAACCCTTTTACTTCCGTAACTCCTCTAGTATGGGTAGGTTTTTGCTCTACTGAAAGTACACCATCTATATGAATCCAATCATACGATGGAACAAAGCCCGTTGACCATATGATACTATCAAAAACTTCTTTACTATCATCTTCGAACAATACTTCATTGCCCGTTACTGAAACAACTTTCGGCTTTATAAGAACCTTTTTGTTTTTAAGCAATGTTTTTAATTCTTTCCCAAATATCGGATCACTCTGCTTTTGAAACCATTTCCCTTTCCATGTATCAACGCCAGCATAAAGTAACCCAAGCTTATCTAACAAACTAAAAATACTTTTTCCGAATAGGTGCAAAGGTAAAAATTTGATCGGATGTCCTATAGCTATTGTTACGTTCTTCTCCTTAGAAAGTTCCACCGCAATTTGTGCTCCAGAATTTCCACCGCCAACTACTAGCACCGAGTTTCCGGGAATGTTCTTTGGTGAACGGTATTGTGAAGAGTGGAGTTGGTAAAGCGGTTGGTTTTCACTGTTAGAGACTACGGGTATATACGATTTTTGGAAAGCACCTGTTGCGACGATCACTTGCTTACACCTTAAGACTCCATTATTCGTTTCAATATGAAAAGCACCATCTTGTTTCCTAAGCTTTTTCACTTCAGTATTTCCTTTTACCGGTAATTCAAAATGGTTTACATAGTTTTCTAAATATGTTGCCATATCTTCCTTCGTCGGGAAATCATTTTCCACTCCCTCCATCGCCAAACCTGGGAGACTACTATATTTTCTTGGAGTAAATAAAACTAAAGAATCATATCGCTGCCGCCACGAATCCCCTATTCGATCATTTTTATCTAGTAGAATAAAAGAAAACTGTTGTTGCTTTAAATAGTATCCCATCGCAAGACCCGCTTGACCGCCACCAATAATAACTACATCGTAATCGTTCATGTATATTGCCACCTCACCACATTCAAACATCCATTTGAATATTATTATATACGAAAAGGCAAAATTGGGACAGAGGGACAGGTTCCGGGTGGGACAGAGGGACAGGTTCCGCGTCCACACAATTTTTGGAAATTATTTATTTTTTGAAGCTGTTCAAAAGTACTCTCATTCGCCTTTTGCCAATTAGCTAAAAGGAGGTTGATGGTAAAAGTGAAAGTTAATTCCACAGAACTGCAAAACAATTTGGAAAATATTTAATGTTAGCTACTCAAGAGGATATTATTATTACGCGTAACGGAACAGAAATTGCTAAGCTTACTATATAGTACACCCATAATTATGAATTTGTTTATTACAATATAGAATCCAATAGAACAACCTATGCTCAAGAACAAAGGTTGAAAATGTAGGGTTACTTCCCCGTTTGTCACGGAACGTTCAATACCCATAAAAATTTTCCTGAATTGTCCGATAAATAATTTAAACATTAAAAAACCTAAGGAGCAGGTATTTAAAACTCTGCTTCTTAGGTATAGATTTTAAGTACTTTATTTTTCCATGTCAGCTACTAATCGACCAGTTTATATAGGTGGTCCTATGTTTATTTTAAGTTTTTATTGAACTTAAGGCACTAGTTAATGGAATAGGCAAACAATAATAACTTTTATTTTCCAATAATGAGTTATTTTCATCTATTATAAGTCAGAAATCATTCCGCCATCTACTACAAATTGAGCTCCAGTTGAATAGCTAGAATCATCAGAAGCTAGATACACAACTAAGTTAGACACTTCTACTACCTCTGCTCTTCTTCTTAGTGGAATATCTTGTTCAAGCTGTTTTAAATATTCTTCCACATCTGGTTGGTCAGCCATTGGTGTTTTAATAATTCCTGGATGTACAGAATTTACACGGATGTTATATTGACCAAGCTCAGTAGCTGCACCTTTTGTCATACCAGTTACAGCATGTTTAGAAGCACTATATGCAATAGCCGTTGGTGCGCTTACTAAACCATCTACAGATGAAATGTTAACAATAGAACCTACGCCAGCTTTTTTCATAGAAGGAAGTACTTTTTGCATTCCTAAAAATACACCAAGCTCGTCCACTTTGAATGTTAGCTCGAAATCTTTTACAGTTAGTTCCTCTAATGTTTTGAAAATACCGATCCCTGCGTTGTTTACTAACACATTAATAGGACCAAATGTTTCTTCTGTTTTTGCTACAACTTCTAACCAGTTTTCTTCACTAGATACATCTAATTTAAGAGCGATTGCATTTTCTCCTAATTCATCAGCTAGTGTTTGTGCACCTTCTAAGTTTAAGTCCGTAATCGCTACTTTCGCACCTTCCTCTACAAATTTACGAGCATGCATAGCACCCATACCTTGTGCTGCTCCTGTAATAATTGCACTTTACCGTCTAATTTACCCATGATGTATTCCTCCAATTTTTTAAAAATTAAATTACTTTACATAACTATCGTACCCCTCGAAAAATTACTTTTCAAGAAAAATGCCTCGAATTCGAGATATTTTATTTTAAACACCTCTTAAAACGTATAAAAGGTGTTTATATCATTACAAAAACATATATTATTTAATATACCTGGCTGAACTCACTAAGCTAATAATTCACACTACAAAGCTTTCAACTTACTAATATGTGTGTGCAATCCTGTCCCTGCAATCACTTAATTTGATTTTTCTTATCATACTCTTTCGTTACATCCCGAACATTATTAAATTTATTTCTCTTAGACGCCCTCTTGGGATCGAAAGGTATTATTTTTGAATCATTAATTTTCTTCTCTTCCTTTTGTTGTTGTTCGTATTGTGTATTTCCACTTCCCCATATCCTTTCATATACGTCTACGTAAAATTCATAATTCGCCTTAATAGCACGAATTAGTCGCTTCATAAAACTCCTCCTTTTATCCTCTAATATAAAATCATAAGACTAATACGTTCCAGTAACAGCATCTTAAAGGAAATTTTATAGCTTAAAAGAAATGGTTATAGGGCTTTCCTAATCTAACTGAGCTGCAACAAGGTTTATCTTTCTAATTACAAAATTTGATATGTAGCTTTTCTGTATAGATGGCCATCGACAACCATTTTTTTACCTTCAAACCTCTTTGTTAGTTCTCTTCCCTCTATTGTATTCTTAGTAACTTGAACTAATAATTGCTTATTAGTATCTTCCACGAGATAATACGATGACATGTCATTAAACGCATCAGCCGTATGTAAAACGCCTGGCTGGACGATAAAATCAACGACTTCTTGTGCAAAATTCAACTTTTTTCTTCTTATTAAAGGAAATATTGCTTTTGCTTGCTGATATTTTTCATGAACAACTGCATCATATTTCGAACGGCACTTTCCTTTAATTTGGTACGAATCGATGTTAATGTCTTCTTTAACTACAATTGTAGCGATGTCTTCCGGATCATTAATTAAAGAATCAATACTAACATCAAATAATTTTGCTAAGTATTGTAAATTTTGTATATCAGGCATTCCTTTATCATTTTCCCATTTTGTTATTGCCTGTCTCGACACACTTAATTTATGTGCTAACTGCTCCTGGGATAATTTAGCTCTTAATCTATAATCCTTAATTTTTTCACCTAATGTCATTGACTATTCCTCCTTATCGGTTGTTAAGCTAGTTATATCATTTAGGTCTTAAGAAACTCTAGAAACCTTTGTTTACATCTATGATACTTTCCGTAGCATACCTAATCTTTCCACAAGCTTACTAAGTTTTCCACTCGTTTACCTACAGCACTAATAATTTTTTATGTAAAAACATCGTCTTCAGTAAAAAACTTCCCACGAGTTAAAAACTCATGAGAAGCAAAATTTTTTCAGCAAAATGTTAGCTATTCACTCTCATCCTACTTAAAATCAGATTCATATTAGGGATAGAGTTAGAGGCAACTATTACACCAAATTCCCAAAAGATGAGAGTGGGTAATATTTTTCATATGGTGTGGAGAAAGTTGAAGGAAATTGCGGTTTAGCAATTCGCCAAATAAATGGCAAATAACCGTTTTTCTCGTATATCTTTGGCCTCAACATAATTAAATAAAGGTAAATTGATTCGTGTCACGCATTAAGGTCAAACACCTACTGCTTCACCTTCAGCCTCTTCTTCTTCACTTGTTTGAGCTTTCACATAATCAACCATTGCAACAGTTTCTTGGTCTTCATGCTTAAATGTACAGTTACTATAATCCTTTTTGATATCTCCTACTTTAACAGCACGACCAATATCAAAATCAGTGATATCGATTTGAATTTCATCTGGTAAATCTTTTGCCTTCGCTGTTACATCTAATTCATGAATAAATTGTTTAACGGTTCCACCAGATTTTTCTCCAATAGATGTTCCCGTTAATATTACACTAACTTTGGTATCGATTTCAGTATCCTTCTCTACTTGAAGAAAATCTACATGTAGGATTTCCCTCGTTACACTATCATTTTGATAGTCTCTTAAAATAACGTTTTTCACCTTACCATTAAGATTAAGTGGGAAAATACCATTTCTTCCAACTACCTTTAATGCTTTCAGTAACTCTGACTTGTTGATAGAAATAGATTTTGTTTTAACATCACTTCCATAAACAACTGCAGGAACTTCCCCATCATTTCTTAACTTCTTCAATGCCGATCTCTTAAAATTATTCCTTTCTTGGGCCACTAGTGCATTCATTATGCTTCCACCTTTCTAATAATATATGAGACTTCCACATACAATATATGTAAGAAATATAAATATTTTCTTACTACACTCTAGTATATCAACAAAATATATTTTTTCAAATTATCTGATTTTGGGACAGAGGGACAGGTTCCTTGTCCACGCATTTACTGTAATTTTTTCTATATTATGTATATAAATTTAATTAAATTGTTTTAGATTAATAATCTATTTTCTACACATTAAAAAGGTACCTACAAAATGATGTAGGTACCAAATACAATATATGTTCAAATAATCATATTCCCGTGGTATACCGTCAATCCAAACTATAGATTGCTCTTCATCAACTTTGAATACTAGTCTTCCTAATAGATTCCGAGTTTGACCCAATACCCTTCTAGCATCCCGCAAAGTATTTTCTTAGCTACACTGTTCCCTCATCCTACTCCGTAAAAATCAAATCCGACGTCTACTCACACCATTAAAACACCAACGCGTCGCAAACAGATGGCTCAGCGGCACTATAAGCAAACCATACGCGGCGGCTACAAGTACAGCTCCCATCGTACCAGGTTTTTGAAGTACAACAACAATCCCGACGATAATGATTCCAGCAAATAAATCTTTGACTATACGCCTCTGAAGAATGCTTATCCATGATTGACCTGCTAATCGCAACGGGAAATCGCGCTTCGATTGAAGGAGTGCTGTGATCAGTGCGCTAATTCCAGCTGCTACAGAGAAGGCAACAACTAGGGCAACTAGGGCAAGATTTAACAACCATACAACGTATGCGGCGAATTGCGCAAGGAGAATCCCTTCCTCTGCAATGTAAACAACCCTCAATTCACCTTTCATACCACTTTCTCGTAGTGACTGCACGTCGAGTCCGTGTCGTTCTAACAATTGTTGCGTAGCTGTCACACCGGAGAACACGACGTTACTAGTAGATGCCATTGATGTTAATGCCGAATCATTATATACGTTATAAATCGAGGGCACTACGACAACAAGCACATCTTCCGAAAAAAGAAGTCTTTCGCCACCTCCTCCCTGGGATACCGGTAGGCGAAACCCATCGGCAGGGCGTAGGAACTGGAACTGTGAAAACAATTCTTCGGAAACTCCATCTCTAGACAAGAAGTCTGCCTCTTCTCGAACCATTTGGAAAAGCTCTTTTGGAATATCTTCATGTGGGACCGAAGTTACAGTCGGTTGTGACACTCCCTTCGTCACTAGATCGAGCCAATTCTCATTCACAAAAGAGACGGAAGAGTACTCTCCAAAGTTGACCGACATTATCATTTCTTTTGTATAGGTATACGAAAAAGCAACTGCATCTAGTGATTCTGCATCTTTCACCAGCTCACCTATTTGTGGCTCCAAATTGTCCATTTCGTTAATTTCTGTGGCGAACACAATAGCAACTTGATCAGCTAGTTGCTTCCACTGCGCCATTTCCGCTGCCATTGCAGAAGAATGTTTGTAAGAAGACCAAGCAGGGCCGGCCGCTGACACCACCAGTAGAAATGTTAATGCCTGAATCACCATCGCTGCCGACCGCAGACTCTTAACAGCTGGTTGTCTTGTTGCAAGCATGGTGGCACTAGGCCAAGCCGTTGCTGACATAATAAGTGCTGCAAGAAGGGAAACTGTAATGACTGCCACTTGCAAGCTGAGAAGCACTTTGAGGAAGGTGCCAACATACAGCCAGCCATAAAACAGACCTACATATAATGCCGCAATTAACGATACAGCGCCCGCCGAAACGAACAGTGTGCCGCCGAATCCGGCCAAGTCCTGCATCTGTATCCTCACTGTAGGACATCCACCGAGTACTCGAAGAGCACGCCCTCGCGCCCTTAGGGACAACCAGAACAGCGCTAGTGCCATAATTAGCGCAAACGCTGCAATAACAGCAGCAGTAAAGCCTCTTTCTTGTACTACGAAAAAGAGACTATCCAAAATTGAGGCATCTCCGCGACCAACCTTTACGCCTGCACTTTTCAACGTATCTTCAAATTCTCTTAAGTTAGCATATTTTCCAGTTACTAGATAAAAACCATCAGGATATGAGTTGGAAAGTCTATCCTTGCCGACGATTTTCACTACACCATCTCCACCGAACCAACTAAATTCTTCGGGCAGTTCTCCTTCATTTAGGGCTACAAACATTTGTCCCTCACCGTCACTAGCTAGGTCCGGCGCGACCTTCACTAAACCAAGCTCCAAACTTGCATCCAGCTCCTCCAGCATTGCAAATGCTTCCGTAACAGAAAAATTAGATTCGCTAAAATTGATACTAAGTCTACTTTCGACGCCTATAGCCTGCGGAAAGTCTCGATCATATAGGTCCGTAATGATCACCGCTAATAGTGCTAGGAGACCAAACAACGCACTTGCGACAACCACTATAATACGCTTATACACAAGTTGCCCTCCAACATTTATTTTGAGTTAGTCGTGCTAATCCCCAGCGACCATAACCGGTAACAGCTAGACCTGAGGAAATCGCCTGGAATAGCAGGTTATGTTTTTCCATTCTACTTCATCCTCCTAATTCATTTGAATAATTTCGTCAACATTTTACTTTTCTATCGTTTTTATTCGCCTAGCTATTGTTCGCAAACGTTCTACATTCCGTGAATGCTATTCGCCCTAGGCGTAGTCTGTTATTGTTAGTTTTAACTTAAGAAAGTGGAAAGTAAGTAATAGTTTGTTAAAAGATAATACTAATTCCACTATATTAAGATTACTCAATATTTGAATTAGCGCTTCACAAGATGCACCGGAACCCCAAACCCTTCGCGGCGGCTAAGTAAGTCGGAAATGGCGTCACGCTCGGATTTCGTACTATAGCTCACTAGAACCAACCCTCGCTCTTGGTCATCATTACACGGTTTTCCTACTTCCACCGTAATACCATCTCCAAGTGCTTTAATTTCCTCTGCAAGACTTTCGTTGCTAGCAAGTGCCGAAGTAGCTTCTGCCGTGGTCGGCAATTGTTCACATGGCGGATGCGTATCCCTTGATACTGGGAACCATCCATTTAAAAGGGCAAAAGCTAGTACGACTAACAATAAGAAAACAACACCAATCATTATTTTTGAGCTTGATTTCATATGGCCCCTCCTATTCCCGCTTTTTCCCTCATTCCCGTGTGATAGGTCGAGTTCTTTAATCCGACCTCATGTTTAGCGTCACAAGCACTAATCATTTCAGAGTCGTGCGTCGACACAATAACCGTACTACCACGTGCAGCGAAGTCAGCAAACAAATCGATTACTTTTCCCCGGTTAGTGGCATCGAGCGAGGCAGTGGGCTCATCGACGAACAGAACAGAAGCGTCTTTATAAATGGCACGAGCTAGTGCAAGTCGCTGCTTCTCTCCACCGCTTAGATGGCCAGCCAGTTCATCCTCCCGACCTGGAAGACCCGTCTGCTCAAGTACCTGTGACAACCGTTCTTGATTTCCCTTCATTCGCCGGCCTAAGATGCTCGATTTCATTGTGACATTGAAAGCAACAGACTCTTCATCCATAATCCCGTAATCCTGGAGCACAAATGCCGCATGATCACGCCAAAATTTACGCCGTGCCTTAGTACTATAGTTTGTGACGTCCTTTCCATCTATCAGTATCTGTCCTTCATTTACAGGGAGCAACAGTCCAAGAGTGTGCAGGAGAGTGGTCTTGCCACATCCGCTTGGACCAACAAGAGCTGTCATATTCCCAGGCGAGCAACGAACATTCTCATCATTAAGAACTGTACGCCCTCCAATTGCTACTGATATACCTTTAGCTTGAATCAACATTTGAACCACCCATTACATTCGAATCTTGAAGAAAAAGCTAACCCTGCTTGTGCCATTTTACTTGTCCGAACCAAGGGATTACTCTTTCCTCCCCCAAAATAGTTGCTCATTTTTTTATTCCTCCCATTAATTTTTCCTATATAATTACCATTAAAGATAATGGATTGCCGTTCATCTAAGATGGCTTGTTGAAGTTTACTTTTGAACCGTGACAACGTGTCTCATCTTTGTTGGAGACATTCATTCTTTTAATTTCACAAGTACTTTTTCTCCCCTTTCATTTGCTTTACTATAAGTAATACCAATCTGCCGTACCAGGCAAAAATGATTAGGTTATCAAATAATGACCAGTACCTAATCAGACAAGCTGTATAGGATGTGTTGATCTTTTTGATCGCTCTTTGTGGTAACTAGATTATTTGTTCTCCTATTTTACTTATCTACAATATCAACAACTGAAAGTGAGAAAAAGTTACACTAATTTTAAATCTTTTTTGAAAAAATTTTATGTATGAGGTAAAAAGCTAGATGTAATTTGCTACTTAGGGAAAGAACCACTTCCGCACCGACATGGTAGGTTACGGTAAGACAGGCTTATACTTTAGTTGCTCCAACCTATGACCATGTATGTTATTAACTAAAAATTAGAGCAGAGAATGTAGATTTTAACTCTCTAGACACCAATTGTCTGCAGAAAGTCTCGATCAAATAGGTCGATTAATATAGGTGGATAGCTTGTCTCTATGCATTGCATGGACCACTTGCAAATGACAGCAACAATAAACCGCAAATAAAAAGCAGAACTTTCTAGTACTATCTGAAACTAAGTAAACTTAACCAAGCTGTATCTTCTAAATTAGTTTACTCGATAATAATAACGACCCTTAAGCCCTGGTGAGTTTATTGTTCCAATATAGGCATATGAGTACTGACCTGCACGAGTATCCAAGCTTCTATTAGTACTTACCACTTGACCATCAATAAGCCTCTGAACAGTTGAGCCGTGTACCTTTGAAGGATGGTTATACTGAGAACGGAGCCCAGCGTCCACGAATCCATATCTCCATGTTCCTCCCTCAGTTGGGTACTGATAGTGCCAACCTGGATTCACCCAAGCAAATGCAGGCATCGCTGTACCTCCAATAAAAGCAGCAGACAATGTCAACGCAGCTAACGTAAGTTTCAATTTACGAAATAACGGTTTCTTCTTTTCCCTTTTCAATTGATTTTGCATTTTCCATTCCTCCTCAAACTTTCTAATGGTTTTTAATACTTACCCTTCAAGCGCTTTGTATAACTCACCTACCATGTCGATGCGGGAGGGATTCTTTACCCCTTCCACAAATTTATAATAGTCTAATAATTCCAATTATTCATGAGGTTTCTTCCTTATTTACAAATTAGTAATTTATTCCCAAATATCTAACTATTTCACTTAACTTTGATGGTGAATTAAGAAATACAACTCAAAATAGTAATTTTTTACCACAAACTTTTGTTGTGGACAGAGGGACAGGTTCTGCCCACACATTTTTTGGGGGAAATCTGCTATCTTCAAACCACAAAAAAGCCCAAGAACAGGGTGGAACGCCGTTCTTGGGCTTAACAATTATTAAACTGATTCAATAGATTATAAAATCATAATCCTCCACAACTAGACGGATTTTGATTTTCCTGTTTATTTTCCTTTTCATCATGTGAAACCGACTCTAACCCATAACCTGTTGAACTTATTTCTAACGTTTCATTATCTTTAATCGATTGCTGTAATTCATTATTTTCTTTTTCCATTACAATCCCCCAATTGACGTTGATTTTTTAATCGTGATTATAATTCGCAAAATTTCCTATTCACATACTAAAAATATTATCGCTTGGTAATTGGAGAAGTTCTATTTTCTCACCAAATTATAGCCTAGTTAAATTAAGAAAAGACCCTGCTAAACAGAGCCTTTAATAAAAACTATAAGATAGAATATTATTAATCATTTTCCAACACAAACTTATCAAGCATTGCACGCACTTCATCTGTTGACTCTGTGCTCATTAGCTGATTTCTTAGTTCACTCGCTCCTCGGAAACCTTTGACGTATATCTTAAAAAAGCGATGAAGAGTCTTGAATGAACGTAGTGTAACATCTGAATATTTATCATAAAGATCGAGGTGCAATCGTAAAAGATCAAGTAATTCCTTACTGCTATGCTCTTTCGGCTCTTTTTCAAAAGCAAATGGATTATGGAAAATTCCGCGACCAATCATAACCCCATCCACACCATATTGCTCCACAAGCTTCAAGCCCGTTTGGCGATCTGGTATATCTCCATTAATCGTCAATAGTGTATCTGGAGCAATCTCGTCACGAAGTTTCTTTATCTCAGGAATTAGCTCCCAATGGGCGTCAACTTTGCTCATTTCCTCTCTAGTACGCAGATGAATAGAAAGGTTCGCAATATCTTGTTTTAATATATGTGTCAGCCATTCGCGCCATTCGTCTATTTCCTTGAATCCAAGCCTTGTCTTAACACTAACAGGCAGTCCTCCTGCTTTTGCTGCTTGAATTAATTCTGCTGCAACTTCTGGACGAAGAATAAGGCCACTTCCCTTCCCATGCCGTGCCACGTTAGGTACAGGACATCCCATATTTATATCTATACCTTTAAACCCAAGCTCCGCCATTCCAATACTCATTTGGCGAAAGTATTCAGGCTTGTCTCCCCATATATGTGCTACAATCGGTTGTTCATCTTCTGTAAAAGTTAACCGACCACGTACACTTTGGATACCATCAGGGTGACAATAACTCTCGCTGTTTGTAAACTCTGTAAAAAACACATCCGGTTTTCCCGCTTCACTTACTACATGACGGAAAACAACATCGGTTACATCTTCCATTGGTGCTAATATAAAAAAAGGTCGTGGTAAATCACGCCAAAAGTTTTCTTTCATTCTATTCAAATCCTCTCATTATAGGATACTAGGCCATATTCGAAAATCTTCTATATATATCAAATGGTATTGTTTATTTTTCATTCACAATCTTCAAGTTAAAATCCACTCTGAAGAGCTCGTTGGATAGTAACAGGAAAAAGACCCCGAAAACGCAAAAATGTTTTTTTCTGCGAATTTAGGGTCGTACTAATAAATGCTAGTATACATCTTCTATTACAAATCCGTCAATTACTCAACTTATTCCATGTGAAGGAGTGTATAAAAACATAGCAATATTTTTTTCCCTTTAATAGTCAACATTTTCACCCTATACAAAATCATGTAATGCAATACAAGTTACTAAACTATAACCCAATCCATAAGTTATATAAATGAATAATAAAGGGGAATGGTTATGCCGCAAAATGTCGATACAATTTGCCAACAATTTGGTCAAATCTTCAAAGAAACTCCCAAAATTAACAATGGAGTTTGCTCTGTGGAAATAGAACGAAATTTAAAGGTTACAATTCAAGATCGCCCTAGTCGTGGGGAACTTCATGCAGAAGTATCATTTGAATCGTTAGATCAAGAAGGTAATGCACTTAATCTTGGTGAAACAGTCATACTCGAAGAAGAAATACAGGCATTTACTAATAGTTTAAGTAGAAATGGTATAATCATCAGCGCCATTCATAATCATTGGCTGTACACAGAGCCAACCATTCTTTATGTCCACTTTCAATCCGTTGAACCACCTTTAAACTTTGCTCGTAAAGTGGCAGAAGCATTTAAAGTTTTCAAAACTACAAATACCAATAGACAACTGGAGGACTATGGCGCTTTAGGGGCTTTGAACGCTCCTTCACTTACTTTACCTCAAATGTTGACTTACGCCCTTCAGGACGAATATTTAGCCCAAGCAAGATATAATAACATTATCGCAACCTTTGGCAACATAAGAACATTTGTACAAATTAAAGATGCAGAAATGAGACATATAAGTGCCTTATTACCACTTTTCGAACGTTATCAAGTTCCTTTACCAATAGATATTTCTCAATCCTTAGTTACTACTCCTGATAACTTAAAAGCTGCATATGCAGCAGGTGTTCAAGGAGAAATAGAAAACATATCAATGTACGACAAATTTTTAACAATGAACATTCCTACTGATGTAAGAAATGTCTTTACTCAACTACGTAATGCCTCGGTAAACCATTTAGCAGCATTTGAAAGAGGGCTTGCTAGAAAATAGTTTTCACTTCATGGGGCGATTGTTTCGTCCCTTTTTTCTTATTAATTGGGGAATGAATTCTTAATAATACTCTCATATTTTAAACAATGAAATATCATATCTATTTTGAAAATGGAAATAATAATTGCGAGGTGAAGACATGGACACAGAAAAATTAAAACTTACATCTTCTGAAATAGGTTCCTTATGGGCGGAATATATTGACGGTACTGCGACAGATGTAGTGAATAAATATATGCACTCCATTATTGAAGATGAAGAAATAAAAGCTATTTTTAATGATGCCATCCAAATATTTGAAAAACAGAAGAATCAATTAAAAACGTTTATGGAGAATGAGGGATTTCCTGTTCCCATTGGATTTACAGAAACAGACCTGTATTCAGGAAAACCAAGATTGTTTACCGATGCTTTCTGCCTGAATTATTTACATATCATGACATTACATGGATTATTAGGGCATATTACTGCGTTCAGTATTTCTGTAAGAAAAGACTTAAGGGATTTTTACGATTCTTGCGATAATGATGCGAAAAATATGTATCATCGAACGATTGAGCTATTGCTTGAAAAAGGCCTTTTTCAGAGAGACCCGCTATTTTATCCACAAAACCAAACTCAATTTCTTTCAAGTAAAGATTTTATAGACGGTTTTATTGGTAAAGGTAGAAAACTTGCAGCGACAGAAATTATTAGTATTTCTTTTAACATTAAGAAAGGTATTCTAGCTAAAACCCTTTCCATTGCATTTAGCCAAGTGGCAGAATCGGAAGAAGTTAGAAAATTTTTAACCCACTCTGAGAAAACTGCTGATGGACAAATTAAAGCTTTAGCTAAAATAATGCAGGCAGATAATTTACCAGTTCCTAAATCGTTAGAAACAGAAGTTACAGTTTCGACAGACTCTCCATTTTCCGATAAATTATTAATGTATCACATAGGATTCTTGTTTCAAGCAGCACAAAATTATCATGGTGCAGGCCTTGCTTCATCGATGAGAGCAGACCTTGTAACCACTTACGAATCCATCATTTTACAAAATCTAAAGGTAACAAAAAATTGGTTTGACATTATGGTGAAAAATAAATGGCTAGAACAACCTCCACTTGCACCAAATAGAACAGAAAGTGCAAAACAAAAATAAATGGGACAGAGGGACAGGTCCCTCGTCCACACAGTTATTGGAAGGAATTCTAGTTTATACCACAGATAGATTTCTATTTTTACCTGTAAATTGAAAAAGAGAAAAGAGTGGATATTCCCGCCTCTTTTCTCTATCATCTCCCGAAGCCCAACCAAAGTCAGAACTGTTTCATTTGGGTTTTTTACTAGTCATTTCAATCAATATTTGTATAGACGAATTTCAGTTCTCTTGCTCCACTTCTAATTCACAAACTTCCCACTCTTGCCAACTACCTTCCAGTATTCATTCCGAAACTGAACTTTTTAATGTACTTGGCTTATATATATTGCCAAGTCCCCAAACTTTTTGAACATCACCTTCCTGCATATCTTCTGTTGCCTTTGTTATCATATTGATTTTAGCGTCAATATTATCAATCATATGACAAAGGTGTGCTTCTAACGTAATAGGTTCAGCCGTACTTCCCCATCCGTTACTAAGAGGACCGTGATGACTTGATATAATGTTCATTAGTTCGTATACAATCGTAACTTCTTCTTTTGAAACCGTTCGTTCATTTCGTATCGACACTAACTTACGGTCTATCATTTGGTTAACTATTTGAATATGTCCTAGGAACTTTCCGTAAAGTGTATATTCTGGAGCAGTGAAATCACGAGACATCTCCACTATTTTCCCCATATCATGAAGTGTGAGGGCCGCATACATTTTACTGCGATCTATTACTTCACCATACTGATCGCAAATGCTTTTACATATACGAAGAAGTGATAGGGTATGATAGGCAAGTCCAGATCGAAAATTATGATGCATCTTCACTGCAGCGACATGAGTCATGAAGTATTTTTTATTCTCCTCAAACAATTGTAAAGTGATTTGATGCAAAATAGGAATTTTAATTTCATCTATAAACTCAAGTATTTCGTTTTCCATACTATCAATAGACTCTGGTGCCATTTCTATATAATCACTGATGTTCACTTCACCTTTATTAGGGACTCGGAATTCATTTATCGTCATTTGAGCCTTCCCATTATATTCCGACACATTACCGATTACATGTAAGACTGCACCGTTAGTGAAAATCGTTAACATCTCGTCCACTGTTCTTCCACCAAAACCATTGTTCCAAATCTTACATTCGATTACTTTATGCTTTTTCCCTATCGTCACGTCTAGATATGGATCCCCTTTTTTCGTTTTCTCTAACTTAACCGCTTTAATGAGAACTAAACCATCAAAGGAATTACCAGGGCTAACTTCTAACAAACATGTAACAGGCATTTTATGTCCTCCTAATAGAAGATAAATTATTACATAAGTTAATCTTTAAATTCAAACCTATTATTTCATTCTACATAAGTATATATCATAGTATTGGTTAGATAGGATAAATTTTAGTAATTATTGATTGCTAATATACTTTAATATGGCTTAATTGAACTCTCCACCCACTTACTGCCCTAATAGGCTGCTTTTAGAGGGAGCTTTCTTGCCTGTTTTAAATAAAGCATACTGGACCAACCTTTGAAACCTTACCCTTTAAACAAAAAACAGACCAATTAATTGCTAATTGGCCAATAATCATCATCATTACATACATACGGACAAGGGTTATTTTGAATAAAACGTACTGCATTTAAACCAATCATTTGGGCAGCTAAAGACGTATTGCCGTCTGGTAATATATCACATTTTAAGTGTGAATGACCTTCCCCTCGTTCACACTTAATCTAGTAAATGAACTTCATCATCTACGTGAATGTCCCCTTATTAATACCTTTCTGCCAATGCCAACAAATTCTTTTTATGATTAGATAACCCTACGCAAACATTATTCGGCTTAATTTGGATTTTGGAATCGTCTGAAAAAGTAATTTTTACTGTTGTTTTTAGCAAACCTCGTTTGAAAGAGATTTCCTTAACATCCTGTAAATCCAACGGTAGGAAGTTCCCAGTCATTTTTCCAGTTGTTCCATCCATTTCACAAATTAAAATTCGTTTGTTTGTGAAAGCAACGATCATGTGTTTGTTCAGCAACATCGTAAATTCCTGAAACAACAAATAATTGGTGAGCGGAGCAAAACTCATCACATAGAAATACTGTTTTTCTACTTCACCAGGCTCCATTATTTCATCTAAAAATTGGTCCATATACTCGTTTCGATTAAACATAAGACATTCTTCTCCCCCAAAAATTGATATTATGTAAAATTATTTGTAATCATCCATAAACCACTTAATACCACTTTAATTATTGCAAAAGGGTCCTATGAATGGCTAGGGACTTTTGTCATAATTATCCTTTTTCACTTGTTATTCACCAAACCACCTTACTCCGCTAACATAAGACTAGGCGCTTCATGATTTTCGGGATGGGACAGAGGGACAGGTTCCCCGTCCACACATTTATTGGAATTTTTTACATTTTTATTACAAAGAAACTACTAACTTATCCTCCTATTCTACTTTATAAACAACTGAACATAAAAATACCCAAGATTCAAATTCATTAAGAATCTTGGGTTTTTATTACATTGCTTTACCTTTTAAAAATACTGGAATTATTAAAAACATTAACTAATTAGCATTGGAAACCACTCCAAAAGTAGTCGTTACAAACCAAAAATTAAGCCCTCTTAAATCTCACCACTACTTATTCTGCTTCACCCACGACAGTAAAACGTTCGTTTATATGCTGTGGATTTTCAATTTCATCTAAAACTGCAATCGCATAATCCGCATAACTGATGTAGCTTTCACCCTTTGAATTGACAAGAAGATGATCTTTTCCAGACTGATAAGATCCAGTTCTTTTTCCTTCCGCATCAAATACGGCAGACGGACTGATAAATGTCCAAGTAATCCCTGTTGTTGTCTGCAATTCTTGTAAATTTCGCCCCTGACCTTTCGCCGTTGGTTTCACGAAATCTGGAAATTCAGGTGTATCAATTAACTGAACCGTTTTATTTTCATCCACATAAAGGCTTCCCGCACCACCGACAATGATTCCTCTTGTATCGGTTCCTTTTAAAGCTTCAATTAAAGCATGTCCAGCATCTACATGTGCTTGCTCTTCTCCAAGTGGAGCACCGAAAGCATTTACAACTACTTCAAACTGCTTTACATCTTCTTGTGTAAGATCAAAGATATTCTTCTCCATCACTTCTACATTCGTATCTTTTAGTTTTGACTTATCCCTTACAATTGCAGTTACTTGATGTCCTCGACTAACTGCTTCCTTCAAAACAAGACTGCCTACTTTCCCACTTGCACCAATAATTCCAATTTTCATTTTAAAGTCCTCCTATATAAAAATTTCACTTGTAATTAATTCGATTACCTGTAATCATTTTAGTTACAATTAAGTTAGATGTCAACAAAACCATTTTTATTTTTTTTACCCTTTTAAGTTATAATAGACTTGTAACCAATTGAATTACATGATGAATGTATCTCGTAAAAAAAAGTAAGGTGGGTGACTGAAAATGTCTATTAGTAGTAGATTTTCCGTCGGTATTCATATATTAACTCTAATGGAAATAAATAAAGATGGAGTTAATTCCTCTGAATTTATAGCACGAAGCGTAAACACGAACCCAGCTGTCATCAGGAAAATTATCGGGATGCTAAAAAAAGCAGGATTAGTTAAAGTACAACCTGGTATTGCAGGGGCAGAACTCGCAAAAAATTTATCGGAGATCACATTACTTGACGTTTATAAAGCAGTTAATGTTGTTAAGGACAACGAACTATTTAGTATTCACGAAAATGTAAATCCTGATTGTGCCGTTGGAAGAAATATTCAAGGTGCGATTGAACCTCTCTTTTTCAGTGCACAACTAGCAATGGAGAAGGTTCTCGAAAATGTAACTATTGAAGATGTAGTGAAGGGTGTTATCGAAAAAGGAGAAATTAAACGATAAATGTAAGTAATATATGTAAAAAATGGTGGGACAGTGAACGCTGTCCCTACCGTCCAATCAAAAAAATGTTACTACAATCATTAAGGTATATAAAATAGCAATATAATTGACTGAGTAAATAAAATTAATCCGGGCCCATTTCACGGTGTCTTTCATAAAAAAACCATACACACTAAAAAATAGCCAAAAAATATTTAACAGTGTGGCAATAGTAATAAAAGTCGGACCAAGTGAATTTAAGTAAAATGGTAGTGGCAACAAACAAACGATATAAAAAAGATTCTGCCACTTTGTATGATTAATTCCTCGCACAACAGGAAGTATCGCTACACCTGCTGCTTTATACTCATCTAATTTCTTAATAGCAATCGCAAACGTATGTGGCATTTGCCAAATAAATAGAATGAGAAATAGAATGATAGGTACTAAATGAAAGCTAGAATCTAACGCTGACCAACCAATTAACGGTGTAACTGCCCCGGAAACACTTCCGACGACGGTATTAAAAGCATATCTTCGCTTCGCCCACATCGTATACAAGAAAACATAAGTGAACCAGCCAATGAAGGTATAAATGACAGCTTCCATCGTTGTAAATAACAACAAGACAATCCCGACTACAGATAAGGCAATTCCTAACAACAGCACAAACTTTAACGACATCGTACCAGTAACAGTCGGACGATTTTTCGTCCTTTCCATCACAGAATCAATATCAGCATCGTACCAGTTGTTAAGGACTAGGGCACCACCCATCACCAATGTACTGCCAATTAGCGTTAGTAGAACAACACCTAAATGATCAAGGAAGGAAGCATTCGTGAAATACAACGCCAACCATAGACCAGTAAACACAGGCAAAACATTGGATAGTAGAACTAATCCTTTAAAAAGAGATTTTACATCAGTGACAAGATTCGTAACATGTTGTACGTCCAGTACTTTTCCTGTCTTTTCTTGAGATGCCATCATATGAAAACACCTCCTATCTATTCATATTTGGTTGGATCTACTGTAAAAACATAAATTAAATAAATGACTAAACAGATAGCTGTCGTAATGAAGCCCCAGCCGAGTGTTAATTGTTCTATGATGAGATAGTTGTTGCATAACTGATCTTCTGCCCATATATATAAAGCTCCCATCCCAAAATACTTAACCGTAAAAATAACGATAATAATATTTTTCCCAGCCTTACTTAGTTTTTTCCAGCTATCTCTAAGCGGAATCCCTGCTAAAAATGGTAAACTAATAAATTTCCAAGCTTGTATACTTTGTAAGGTCAACGCCTCGTCCATTGTTCGAGGGATCGTCCAATAAATAATAATAATCAAGAATAACGTAATTCCTGGTATCCCATTGTTATTCCACTTTTCAAAAAAACGTGGGAACCGCTTTAGAAGAATACCTCCCATTAAAAAACCTGAAATAACGAGCAACGGCATTTGCATATGCATATGGGTAATCATGATGGACTCTAATAGATAAGCAACGGGTGGAAGCAATAAAAATAAATATAATAACAAACCATAAATAAATTGCGTCCTCATTCCCTCACCTGCTCGCTATCAAGAATACTTTCCACTTTTTCTGCTGCTGCCTCGACTTCTGTAAAGTCCATCACTTCTACTAATTTTCCTTTTTTATCAACTAAGTAAAAGGCTGAATTATGAGTAAAGTTCCCTAATCCATCCGGGATGACAATAACACCGAAATTTTCTAGTAATGTGTTTAGCTCTAGCGGGTCAAGAATTCTTGCCATTCTCCAAGTTTCTCCATCGGCACCAAAAGCGTTCTGATACCTTTCTAACGTAGCCGGGTCATCACGCTCTGGATCAAAACTTATACTTAAAAATACGATATCTTCTCCAATATATTTTTTCGGAAGTAATTTATACACTTGCCCCATATTAAATTCTAACTGCGGACAAACCGTTGCACAATCTGTATAGATGAACGTAATAAAAACATACTTATTCTCAAACTCTGTAAAAGAATACTCTCTCCCTTTACTATCCTCTAAAATGACATCAGGAAAAGTAGGTTTTTCCTTAAGCAGCTGATTAACTCTAGCCGTCTCAGCCGTATATGCTGTAAACCCATCCGTCCCTATAAAAAACAAAATACAACCAAACAATAAAACGATTAGTAGAGAGATTGTATTTTCCCTGTTTTTAAACATTGAGACCACCTCTCACATGATAGATTGAATGATTACCATAAGCACAAAGAGATAGCCCAGTCATCCGAGCTATCTCTTTTTTTAAAAAATAACTTTACCAAGTTTTGAATGGCGGTGAGCCTGGCGGTGCATTGACAATCATATCGATAAGTGGTGGGACATATGCCATTGCCACTACGATTAACATGAGCACTACCCATACTCCCCAACGCTCTGTAAAATATGGAGTTGGAGCTTCGTCTGGCTCTACATCCGCAATTGGGAATTCTGTTTTACCTTTTGGCGCAAAAAACATCATATTAAATACAGCATAAATTTGAAGAACACCTGCAATTGCTAACATAACAGCGCCCACACCAATTGCTGCCATATATGGATCCCAACCTAACGTGGAGGAGAAATCACCATATGTTGTAAAAGAAGTTCTTCTTGGAGAACCAAATAATCCAACAGCATGCATAGAGAATGCCATGATCGTCATACCAATCGTCCAAAGAATGGTTTGAATAACACCAACTTTATTCATCGCTGGAGTTAATACTCTCTTAAATACAAGCGGAACTAACCAGTAACTAATACCGAAGAATGTCATTACGACTGTCATTCCTAGTGTTAAATGGAAATGCCCTACAACCCACATCGTATTATGTGCAACTTGGTTTAATTGGTTCGTGCTTTGAACAATACCACCTGCTCCAGCTGGAATAAAGGCAGCCATTGCAATAAATGGAGCTAAGAAACGCACATCACCCCAAGGTAATTTTCTCAACCAACCGAGTGCTCCTTTTCCACCTTTTCTTCTACCAGTACGTTCGAATACTCTAAACATTGCATAAGCAGTCATTAAAGATGGGAATCCGATTGCTAAACTCATAAAAACGTGCATGTATTTAATGGACAACGAAATACCAGGGTCAATAATTTGATGGTGGAATCCACCAGTAATATTCATGATAACTAAAGCTATTACGACAACGCGTGTTAAATAGTCATTAAAGCGTGTTCCGCCAATAATCTTCGGTATAATAACATACCATGCAGAAACGGCTGTTAAATACCAAATGTTAACTGCTGTATGTCCAAAAGCCCAGAAGAGTGTACGAGAAACCATGACGTTTATGCCATCTACCCATCCTAGTGTCCAAGGAATAATCATAAAGATAACTTCCACTGCAACAATAGCTGTTGCTCCTACTAACAGAACAAATACACCCGTCCCAAAGAAAGCAAGAATAGGAAGATGCTGTCCTTTGTTATTTTTTCTCCAATTTGCCACATTAACAAATGCTCCAGCTGCAAGCATCCAAACACCTAACACAATAAATACGAGCCCAAAATAAAACATAGGGTGTGCAGCCATTGGTGGATAAAATGTGTACATAACAGATGCTTCATTCATTAACACAGGGATGACAACTAACACAAACCCAAAAATCTTCAACCCGAACCCTATCCATGCCATCTTTCTAACCTTTGGAAGAAGTCCTCCTAACGTATGTGAAAAACCTGCGTAAAAGTAACCAATCGTGATGAAGGATGACATGACGACAACTAAAAGCAATCCATGTGCTGTTAAGATTTGATAATAATTAAGCCATGTTGGTAGTTCAAGGACACCGGCTCTGTTTAAACCTTGTATTACTCCCATTAACCCACCTAGAAGTAATGCGATAAAACCAACTAATAAATAGGCTTTTGATATATTAGCATCCTGTGGATTTAAACCAAGAGCTTTATTGGCACTATCCCTAAATGCTGTACTATTTCTTTTTTCTGCAACTGCTCCCACGGAACTTCCCTCCTTATTTCACTGTTATAGTCGTACTCATAAATTGGTGACCTACACCGCAATATTCGTTACATATAACTAAATACTCACCTGGCTCATCAAATGTTTGTGATATTTTTTGGATATGGCCTGGCATAACCATTGCGTTAACGTTTGTATCGGCAATTTGAAATCCATGAACGACATCCTTTGATGTTAAAGTGAAATGCACGGTTGCACCTGCTGGAATTTCAACTTCCATCGGAGTAAAACTGAATAATTGCAACGTCATGACAAGTTCATATTCGTTTTCACCAATTTGCTTAAGCCCTGGTTCATTAAAAGGAGCTATTTCATCCACTTTCTGAGGGTCAATTGTTTCATTATGACTTGGCGGCCCCATTCCTAAAGCAAATGTTTGATAACCTGTTAGTAACATAAAAACCATAATCATTCCAAAACTTAATGTAAGCCATATCTTTTCATCAAGATGCATGCTTTTCCCCTCCTTATAATCGATCCATATATAGTCCGTATATAATAAAATAAGTAACCAATATAACTGCAAAAACTACTCCTACTGAAATCCATGTTCCAATCCTAGTTGAAGCTTGCTTGCTAACATGTTCCTTTTCCAGATTCACTTCTTCTTGAGCCTTTAAATTTGAGGCTTTCATTAAGGACCCCCCCTTTTGTTTTCATACTTCAATCATAATTGGGAATTATTATCAGTGTAGTGATTCGAATCACAGCTGTAAAAAAATATAAATTGCCATGACACCAGTAATATCAAGGTTTTTCAACAGTTCCAAATGGAAAACACGTAAATACCCCTTCACGATTTGTTCACATTTTTCACGATTATCAACTATAGCCGCCTATTAAAGTGCGACAAGCATCACTGCGAACTATACGAAACCAACCTAAAAAGACGACTTTCATTCAAAATGAATAGTAGTCGTCTTTTAAATTTGTACTATAATAAGTTCTCAAATGGTGTTTTTCTTCTCAGTATTTATCTACCCTGTAATAAAAAAGAATTGCGCTTGAGCCTACTATTCATTTTGTTTCCTAACTACCTGCTGTACCCATTCTGAATCATCCCAAATATTAGGCTTATCAATCGTTTCGTTTTCTCCACGCACTAGAAAATCATAACTATCTTTTGCACCAGTGTACCAATCAACGATTACTAACTTTCCGTTTACATTACGAACAAGAAACTCAGTAACTTCCGCGTAACTACCTATATCTTTAAAAATTTCTGCAGGTATTTTAAAATAGAGAAAGCCTCCATGCTCGTCATCCACATAGTCCACTTCCCAAGCTCCAACCTCCACATTGACCTCTTCGGTAATGTACACTTTACGTTCGGATTGAATTTTCTTTTCCGTGTACTGGATAAGATTTTCATTTTCCATAAAAGCACTCAATTCGATATCCGAGCCGCTCCAAATCGCACGATAATAATCGGTTAGTGCATTCACAACCATTTCATAAGCAGTCTCAGAATCTTGCATTGATAATTCCCTAGAATCCTCAGCTAAATATTCCGGAGAATCTTGTAATCCTTCTAGTTCCGTATGAGGTATTTTCTCCTTTCCATCCTCCGTCACGAACATCACTTCTACTTCTTCTATCGGGCTAACAGCATACCAAAACCTTTTGTCTCCTTCTATTGTAATTATTTTTGCTTGTACGTCGCCAGCATACACTTCTAGAATAGAAAGGTCATTTATTAGTCCTGAATAAATATATGGTATTGAGTTCATGCTTGACCAATTTACAGGAGAATCCCACTGAGCACCTCTTGTTTGAATCCACTCCCATTGATTACTCTGTTTTTCAAAGTAGGCAATATAAATCGTTTCACTACTATTTTTATTTTCTGTAAAAATAGCAATAGCGTCATTAAAATGAACTGCATTCAATTGTGTATGAATAAGAGAATACGAAAAGTCTTTTTCTTCCTTATTCATTTCCTTCATTTTTTGGTGAAAAAATTGTTCAAATGATTCTATATCAGCAACGTTTGCATTGTTTGATTCATTATGAAATGGAATAAAAACGACAATAAAGAGTATTAATGCGGCAATGCTTGCAAAACCAACGGATATCCTTTTCCATCTTTCCCTGCTCTTTTTCTTTTTTTTATAGCTATTGGAGAATTTCATCAAAGTTTCGTGTATTTGATCTTGTTTCTGTTCATCAAACTCGTGTTCATAGTCTGGTTTAGGAAGAGACTTCAGCTCATCAATTAATGGATTTTTCCATTCATTATCTTTCATATTTAATGTCCTCCCTCTTATCCTTTAAAGCTTTTAACGCCCGATGATGCGTAATACGCACCTTATTTTCATTCCAGTTTAAAATGTCTGCTGTTTCTGGAACAGATAATTCTTTAAGCGCTCGGAGAATAATGACGTCTCGATAGTTAGACTTCAACGAATTAATTACTTTATATAAATCGCGATTATTTTCACTCCATTTAAGCATTAGTTCTGGCGTTGGCTCTTCTTTTTGTTCAAAACTCTTGAGCCCCAGCACCGTTTTCATTCTCGCCCGTTTTCTTCTTCTAATCTCATCGATGCCTACATTTCGTGCAATCGAGAATAACCACGTTTTCGCTAGACTTTGATTGATATGTATCGAAGCTTTTAATAGCACGAATGAACACTTCTTGAACTAAGTCATCTATATCTCCTGACCCGACATAATATAACAAGAAATGGTATATATCTTTGCTGTATTGATAGAACCATTCGGAAATTTTATCACTGTCCATCCATTTCTCCCCCAATGTTTTCATTCATTAATTAGTCGTATTAATGGTGAGATTATTTCACTTTTTTCAAAATATTTTATAAAAAGAAAAAAGCTCGAAATCAAGCTTCATTTAAAAATCTCTGATACTATCATACATAAGAGGGTAAATAAAAAAAACGACTGTCACTTTAGAGTAACAATCGTTTTTATTCATACTAACATTTTTAGCTTGCTTTTTAAGCAGTTTTTAAAAAGTTACTCCCCCATAAAAGGGCTTAAGCCAAATTACGCATTAATGCACCGTTAGGCTTTTGTAATTCTTGAGGTATTATTTGATTCATTCTACAAAAATGTTCGAAAAATTGTTGTGCCAGCTCTTGCTCCTGGTCACTTTTAAACGAAGCGATATCACGCAGAATTTGAGCCATCCACATATTATCAAAATAACGGTATTTACCGGTATTCCATGTCATTTTTTCGGGGGATTTTTCATTTACGTAATATTGCCAGAAAAGCAACTGATCAGATTCTTGTTCTGTAAGTTGAAGCTTGTATTTTGAATGAGCAGGAATATTTCCATCTTCACATAGCTTACCGATAAACTCTTCATTCACCATATAGACTCCTAAAATCCGTCTCTCTTTTTCTGGCATCCCGGAATCTATTGATGTTAACAGGACCGCACTATTTTGGTGTAAACGGATCGGTTTGTTTGGCTTTCCTTTGTTATTACCACTTTTTATTTCGCCTGAAAAAACTTTCCACTCTGTTAAAGAACTATTCTGTTCTTCGGTGTCACACCAAAATACCATTTGTGATTCGGGATGAAGTTTATGGTTCTTCATAAGCTTTTCATGTTCTAGGCGAAGTTCGTGTTTTTTTCGTTGAAGCTTTTTTTCCTCTTCCTTCTTCCACTCTTCTTCCTGTCGCGCCATTTCCCTTTTTTGTATAATTTCTTCAAGTGAATGAGCAACACTTTGATCATGTATTTTTAAGTGCTCTCCAAACACATCCGGGTACACAAACTTTTTACTCTCCGATGCGAAATGTATTTCAATAATAGAATCATTATGTTCAACTATACTCCCTGTGCCAAAACGCTTGTGTGTAACTTTCTTATTGATTAAATTCAATATTCTAGTCCTCCTTGTAAAATAAAAACTCGGTTACTATTAGTTAGAAAATTAATCATTTTATTTAACTAACTTACCTTTAAAGCTCAGACAACTGTTTGAATTTTTCATCGGTTTAAAAAGATATTAAAAAAACGCATCCATCACTCTGCCTGTAAAAAATTACAGAAGAATTCGGAATACGACTGAAAAAACCTTTGTAAGACTATTGTAACACTTTTCTTAAAAAAATACAAATTTCTTATTGACAACATATTTTATCCTGAGGTAAAATAGAAATTTTATTATTTCCATTTAATATTATTTATGAACAAAGGCTAGCCGCATATATAACCATTTCATTACCGGTGTGATATGGAAAAAGTGAAAAAGAAGTACTCCGTATCTTTGAAAAATAATAACTTTGTTCATATTTTGTATACCTAAAACAATGAAAGCCCTACCTCTCTTTCATCCTTACGGCTCCTTGTCCGTGCCAGTGTGAATCAGGTTACAAATTATAGTGATCTTCAAACGTTCTTAAAAGAAATATAAATAATCATAATGGATTAAATTTCAGAAATGACAAAAGAGGTTTAAGCTCTAATTTTGAGCTGAAGAAGTTGAATTTCTTTAAAATGATTAACTTTTAATAACAATAATTTCTTGAAAATTCAGGATATTCCAGAGAGTTCTGTAACCTTAAAAGAAACTTTTTATTTGATTTTCAGTAATTCCTTTCATTAATCTTAGTTCACTAATTAAAAATTCATGTGCGTTATTCAACATTTTCTTTTCGCTAGAATTAAGTATTTTCTCTTTTTTCATGCGCATTAAATCACGGACAACTTCAGCACCTTCTAGTATGTTACCTGTTCTTAATTTATCCGTGTTCACTTTATACCTTTCCTTCCAAGGCATTAATCTATCTGATTCACCATGCTGAAAAATGTGTATGATGTGTTTTAATGCGATTATGTCCGTAACCGGGCGTATACTTGAACTCAATATTTTACCCTTCGGAATCATAACTTGCATATTATTAATTAACATTGTTATAACATAATACTGTTGTTTTTCTCCTGAAATTTCCTTTTCTTCAATAGCTTTAATGATACCTACTCCATGCATCGGATAAACAATGTTATCACCAATTTGAAACAAGTAATCCACCTCCATGTTTTGCAACCTTCTTAAGCTTAACACAGTTGTTATTTTTTATCAAAATTTCTATAATATCATAGATTAATTTAAATCGTCAATAACTTTTTCTTCAAAAAAATTAAAAAATGTAGGATTAGGTCACAACCGTTGTCGCGATGAGGAAACTGTTGGGTTAAGGGCCTAATAAGAAAGATATTATTGGAATTTAAAAAGATGACTCCTGCAGAAAACAGAAATCATCTCTTTAGTCGGCTTTTAAAGGATACAGATCACTGTCAGCTTGTCCATCCTTTGTGAATACCACTTCTTAACCTAAACAGATAATATATTTTTGTTTTAGTTGAGGGGCTACCTACTCTATTTTTCGTTCCATATAAATTTATCTATTAAAACTATTCGATATCATCGATTGCACTGATTCAGGAAGCATTTGATAAAATAGCCCTTCGAATATAAGGTCAAGTACTCCGGCGATGATCATTACCATTATAAGTATTAGTAAAAGTAGCTTTCTATTTTTCATTTAAATGCCTCCAATAACGTAGACGTTTCAACCATATTATATGTAAGTTTTACAGTTTGATTTGTTTGCTGTTAAGGAATTTTGAAAAGTTGTTAAGTAATTTTGGGTTCTTGTTAAGTAAATTTCGAAAGTTGTTAAGTAAATCTGAAAAGTTGTTAAGTAAATTTCGAAACTTGTTAAGTAAATCTGAAAAGTTGTTAAGTAAATTTCGAAACTTGTTAAGTAATGACCGGTTCTTTTAAGTAAGGATCCTTCATTAAATCCCAAGGATAATTATAAGGTGGAAAAGAACACACTGTTAATGGTTCCTTCTTAACTGGATGCTCGAAAGAAATGGAATGGGCCCAAAGTGCAAGTTGTTGCCCAGTTTTATTAAGTTGTTCTCCATATTTTTGGTCCCCAAAGATCGGGTTTCCCATTGCTGACAGCTGAACTCGAATTTGGTGAGGTCTACCTGTGTGAAGATTCACCGAAAGCAAACTAAATCCTTTTTTCGAGTCCAGCACCTCGTAATCTAGCACTGCTTTTTTAGCTTTAGGATAATTAGGAGAAACAACAGATACTTTATTCTTCCGATTATCTTTATGAAGATAATGTACAAGTTGTCCCCTTTTCTTGTTTGGCTTTCCATGAACAACCGCTAAGTAGTTCCGTTCGATCACATGTCTACGAAACATATCTGCTAATCTTGAAGCAGCCTTTGATGTTTTAGCAAACACCATCACTCCACCAACTGGACGGTCTAGGCGGTGGACAAGTCCCAAATAAACTTTACCTGGCTTTGAATAACGTATTTTTAGATCCTCTTTTAACATTGTTAATAAATCAGCGTCTCCACTACTATCTGCTTGTACAGGAATATTAATTGGTTTTTCTACCAAAAGCAGATGATTATCTTCCAATAATATTGAGATTATCATAGACTTTCTTCTCCTTAAGGCATAATTCTATCTATCATAACATTATTTAAAGAAATAATCGCCAATTCGAGCATGAGGTACTATAGTTGAGATTTATTTTAGAAAACAATAAAAAAACCCTTAAAATTAAGGGCTCTTTTAGTAACAAATAGCTATTTTTTAAGATTAGGACGAGGGAACAGGAAATGTCCACACTATACCCATTTAGTTGTGATAACCTTTTTACGAGTAAAGAATTGTAGTCCGTCTTTTCCATTCGCATGTAGATCACCATAGAAGGAGTCTTTCCATCCGGAGAATGGGAAAAATGCCATCGGAGCTGGTACGCCAATATTTACACCTAGCATCCCCGCATCAATCTTTTCACGGAACTGACGAACACTTCCACCATCTTTCGTGAAAATGCAAGCACCATTTGCGAATCGGGATTGATTCGTCAATTTAATTGCTGCGTCGAGATCCTTTACACGGACAATGGATAGCACTGGTGCGAAAATCTCATCCTGCCATATTTTCATTTCTGACGTAACATGGTCAAAAATTGTTGGTCCTACAAAATAACCTTCTTGTTTCGCTGCTTCATCTACACGACCGTCACGAATTAGTTTTGCTCCTTCTTTTTCCCCAGATTCAATATAACTCAACGTACGTTCTTTATGCTGATCACGGATAACTGGTCCAAGGAATACTCCTTCATCGAGCCCGTTTCCTATTGTGATTTCATTTGCTTTCTGCGTTAATAGTTCCACAAACTCATCCGCAATAGACTCTTCCACTGCGACAACAGAAGCAGCCATACAACGTTCTCCGGCTGAGCCGAATGCAGCATTCATAATTTGTGTCGTAGCATTGTCCATATTTGCGTCACGTAACACGATAGAATGGTTTTTCGCCCCAGCAAGCGCTTGTACTCGTTTTAAATTGTCTGTTCCGCGTTTGTATACATATTCAGCAACAGGCTGAGAACCGACAAAGGAAATAGCGGCAACTTTCTTATGATCCAATAACCCATTAACCACATCATGCGCGCCATGAACGATATTGAAAACACCCTTCGGCAATCCTGCTTCCTCAAATAGTTCTGCTAAACGGTTAGCTAATAGTGGCGTACGTTCAGACGGTTTCAACACAAACGTATTTCCTGTTGCGACAGCTATCGGGAACATCCAGCAAGGGACCATCATCGGAAAATTAAATGGTGTAATTCCACCAATAACGCCAATAGGGTAACGATAAACGCCAGATTCTAAATCTGTTGCAATCGATGGAAGTTGTTCACCCATCATTAAGGAAGGAGCACCCGCAGCAAACTCTACATTTTCAATACCACGCTGTACTTCTCCATAGGCCTCGGTATAGTTTTTACCATTTTCTAATGTTATTAATCTAGCAAGTTCATCCCAGTTATCTATCAATAATTGTTGGTATTTGAATAAAATACGAGCACGCTTAGGAACAGCAACTTCTTGCCAAGTTTCGAAAGCTTCCGCGGCAACTTGTACGGCGTAGTCGACATCTTCTTGTGTAGAAATTGGTACATGTGCAATTACTTCCCCGGTCGCAGGGTTAAAAACTTTTTCCGTTTTATCTGTTTTTGCATCCACCCATTCTCCGCCGATATAGTTTTTCAATGTTTTAACAGTTGTTTGTGTCATATAAATCCTCCTAGTTTCTACTGTTTATGATCCAACTACATTTTCTGAAGTGAATTTGTAGTCATAACACTTTAAATAAAGTTCTTCAATTTCCTGTTTGGACGGAACCTTTGGATTATTTTGTGGGCTGCCACTAGCTAAAGCATCTCCCGCCATTTTACTAATCGCCGTTTCGAACGCAGCTTGGTCAATTCCCCAACCTTTTAGATTTGGAATCTTTAATTCTAGACAGAGATTTTTTACAGCTTCCACTGCAATATCGGCCGCTTTCTCATCTGATAGATTGCTAGTATTAGGTTGAAAAAACCTTCCTAAATCTGCTAAACGACTGATAGAGGCCTCTTTACTAAACTCAAGAACTGCTGGTAACAACATCGCATTGGAAAATCCGTGCGGAACATGGAACAGTGCCCCAATTGGTCTCGACATGCCATGTACAAGACATACGGAAGCATTCGTAAAGGCCATTCCCGCTTGTAACGATCCTAATGCCATCGCCTCCCTTGCACTAATATTGTTTCCATCTTCATAGGCGGCCTTTATGCTTCCAACAATCTTCTCCATTGCTGATAATGCCAACATATCTGTCATTGGTTGAGCACGTCTCGATACATATGCCTCAATCGCATGACTTAATGCATCGACCCCTGTTGCAGCGGTTACCGATGGAGGGGACGAGACCGTTAAATACGGATCTACAATCGCTACATCTGGCATAAATGCTGGTTGCTTAATCATCATTTTGACATTATTAGTCGTATTCGTAATAATCGTTGCATCTGTCGCCTCTGAACCAGTTCCAGCTGTTGTTGGAATCGAAATATGTGGAACGGGGCTTTTTTCCGCCAGTTTCTTCCCACCCATGTAATCTCCTATATAACCACCATTCGTCTGCACAACGGCAACTGCTTTAGCAGTATCAATACAACTTCCCCCACCAAGTGAAATGATCGTATCACATTGTTCTTTTTCAAAAAGCTCTAGAGCTTCATCCACATATTTATCTGTTGGTTCGGACTCAACCCCTAAGTAGACAACGCTTTCCATTTTCTCTTTCTGTAAAAAGTTTTCGCATTCACTTATAAACCCGAGACTCTGTATCACTTTATCACTAATAATCAATGCTTTTTTTCCACGAGCAGCTGTTTCTTTCCCCACTTTTTCAAATGCTTTTCGACCATAATGAATCGTTCCTGGTGTCCTAAAAACGGCGTAATCCTCCATTTCTTCCCCTCCCAATTTGGACTCATTACTTATTAAGCAAAAAGTGTGCCAACCTTCCAGCATTGATCATATAAGCGTTTATCGAAGTGGTTGTAGATTTTCCGCTACAATTATGTAGTGAAGGTGTAGCGTTATGACTACACTAGGCTACAATCCATATTTTTTAAGCTTTTGGTAAAGCGTTGTCCGGTGAATTCCAAGCCTTTTTGCTGCCAATGATTTATTGCCTCCTGACTCTTCTAAAATCATTTGGATGACTTCTCTTTCCTTCGCATCTTCCTCTTGTCTTACCCTGTGAATCGGAGAAGCCTGTACATTCGTAAACTCAAGTTTTTTCATATAATTAGGAAGATGACGAAAATCAATCGTTTTTCCTTCTGTTAAAATAACTAGTTTTTCAATCATATTTACTAATTCGCGTATATTTCCATACCACGAATAACTTATTAACACTTCTAATGCAGCTGCTGTTACTTCTTTTTTCGGTATTTGATACTTTGTACATATAGACGTTAAATAGTGAGAAATTAATAATGGAATATCCTTTTTCCGTTCCCTTAATGGTGGGATGGATAATTCAATGACGTTGATTCGATAATATAAATCCTCCCGAAATGCTCCATCCACCACCATCTCCTTTAAATTTCGATTAGTGGCTGTCACTATTCTTGTTTTTAACGGCTGTTTCCGGATACTACCTAATCGTTCAAACTCTTTTTCCTGCAATACTCGAAGTAATTTCGTTTGCATAACTAGGGGCATCTCACCGATTTCATCTAAAAATAATGTTCCACCTTCAGCCAATTCAAGCTTTCCGGATTTACCACCTTTTTTCGCACCAGTAAAAGCCCCTTCTTCATAGCCAAATAACTCTGATTCAAATAGCTGCTCCGGTATCGCTCCGCAATTTACACTGATAAACAGACCTTCTCTATATTCACTTAAGTCATGAATACTTTTAGCAAACATCTCTTTTCCGGTTCCACTTTCACCAGTAATCATGACGGTTGCATCCGTTTTTGCCACTTTTCTCGTCATCCGTTTAAGCTTCATTATCTCCTCACTTTGACCGATAATCTGTTCAAGCGACATTGTGCTTGGCAGCTTATTTGGTAAACCTTCTGTTTGCTTTTGACCTGACGAAATCTCCTGCGTTTTTTCCCGGAAACGGTCATATATTTGGTACAGTTCCGTAACACCTTCAAAAATGAGCATTCCGATTGCCCCAACTAGTTCCCCATTTCGCCACAGTGGAATTCGATGCACCACCATTGGTTGCCCTTGAATATACTGGATTTCCCCTCGTTCAGGCAGACCTGTTTTCACTGTTTGGTGAAGGTTCGTATTTTCAATCACCTCTTGTACTGGTCTTCCGATGGCGTCCTTTTTTTCCACACCGGTAAAGCGACTGTACGCCTTATTAAACTCCACAATAATCCCATCTTTATCGACGACGGCAACCCCTTCATAGGCGCTATCAAGGATTGTTTCGACAATTTCAGCTGTATGAAAGGAATGATTTAAGTCCTCGAAGTATTGCGAAATCCCTTTCAACATTTCGGATTGAGTCAGTACCCCTATTAATTTATGTTTCTCGTCCATAACGAAGAAATACGTATAGGGAAGCTTATGTAAATCAAGAATGGAGTCACCTACTCGAATGATATAAAAATCCTCCTTGGACATATAATGTAAAATCGGATCCTCTTCCGCTTCATCCAACATAGCCTTTAGCAAAATCTTTGACGTTAATATTCCTACTGGATTCCCCAACTCCCCGACAACAGGCACACATTCCAAATCCAAACTATTTACCTTTAATGCCGCTTTTTTTACTGTATCATTCACCCCAACAGTAACAGGTTGAGAAACCATCCACTTCTCCACAGATAAACTCAAATCCCTGTCAAGATAGCTTTGTAACATGACCATACCCCTTTTATAATGTATTTCTCTACAATCTATCGTTCAAAGCTTCGCATTCCATTCAATATAAATAGTCATTCAACAATTCACTGAATAACTCCTTCATGTGAGGCTGAAGTATCTATAGAAACTTTTTTACTACAAATAAGAAGGAGCCCTTTTCCTTTTCGAAAATAGCTAAGTAGTTCCGATTATGCAGAATCATAAATAACACGTAAATTAACAGTATTAATAGCAAAAAAAGCTTGGGAAACATCCCAAACTCTTATCCTTTAATATACAGTTCTTGTTCAATTAAAACTCTCCGTTATTTAAATACAATCTCCATTTTCCTACTTTTCGTTGTCATCCCAATTGACCTATAAAATTCGATGGCAGCTGTATTTTCCTCGGATACTCCCAATTCGATACTGTCAACTTTGAGGCTTCTTCCAAAATCAAAAACATATTGAGTTAGTTTTTTTCCGATACCTTTCTTCCTATGTGTATCAGCAACGCATAAACTCTGTATAAATAATACTTTCCTCGCATTAACGAAAGTATTTTCCGTTACTTCCTCTTCCTTTGTAACTACAACGCCAACTATATCATTGTCTATGCTGCCCACAAAAATATGCTGTTTCTCATCAATTAATTGGCTTTCAAAAAACTCTTTCTCGACTGGAGTGTCATTCTCTTTATACAAATCTGGTCTTACAAATACGTGGTATTCATGAATCTGTCTAAATAAAGGCAGCAGTGAATCATAATCGTTTTGCTTGGCGTTTCTAATATAAATATCCATTTCTTTATCCCTCTCAATAATTTTCTAATGACCTTCTACCAACTCTCACTCTTGCACGGAATGCCACCGAAACTGGTTGTTAATTCATATGCTATTAACAAGGTTTCAACAAAAACGAAACAACTTATAATTGTTGTCTATTGTGTTTTTCGAAACTTTAAAACTTCCAGGGATAACAATAGTAGAATAACGATGGACATTACAACGAAACCTTTTATCATACTTACTAAACTTTTATCATGCGTTATATATTGAGAAATATAATAACCTACTGTACTGGCTACCACTAAATAAAGTAAACATCTCAAATATTTCACCATTTTGTTACATCAATCCATTTCATTTTTTGATTAACGTTAAACTATCATCTGAAGTACGAGACAGAGAGAATAGGATTTTTTTCTTAAGTCAACGTAAAGTACTTTTCAATTACTAGTGTAATCCTATTTTCTTAATGCCCTTCACTTTTGCTCTTCCAGGTACTGTATTACTTTTGCTTCCTTCTATGGTTGCTAAGATTTTATCACCAGGGTTAAAATCTTTTGTATTTACTTCTGTTACAATAGTAAAGTCGAAAATATAGTTATTGAAATCTATCTCAGGTAATTCATCCTTAAGCCATTCATAATCTAGCATAGTTAACCCTTCCCCAATTAACAGTTCGTTGTCTCTTATTTCTAACACGTACCCTTGAATAGTCTCCTCGGTTTGTATATTTTGTTTGTTTTCAGCTTGTTCCATTATGTAATTTGCAATGCTAGTAAACTTCTCGCCATCCATAGTTTGATCACACGCACTCCATTCAAATTCGCGCTCACTGTTATTAATATATACTTTTAAGAAATAACTCACCGCATCCTCATTGTCACAAGTTTTCATGAAATCTTTTTCGTCTACGTAATTTGCATAAACTAATCTTTTGTATACCTCTTGCTTTACATCCATTGTGATATTAAAGTCACTATTTATTTGTGTTTCACTTCCATTACTCGTGTATTTCAGTTCGAACTCAAAAAAATCCTGTTGGCTCACGTTATAGTTAATTTGCAAAATATCTATCATTCCATGAAAACCACCAGCACAATCAACCGCTATATAGGTGGTGTTCGTAGGATTAACTTCCTCGATCAAATTGTCACATTTAGTACTTGTTATTGTCCCACTTCCAAATTTGTCACGGGTCGAATCATTTTTCACTTCAAGAAATTCTCCATTATAATCTAAGTCTGTTACGATCGGGTCTCCTTCCGTCGTGTAGTGCACAATTCGCAATTTAGAGGATATTCCTTTTTGTACACTGTCATGAAAGTTACTCATTTTTTCTAGCCCTTTAATACTTCCATGACTATTCAGAACATCAACATTTTTCAAGCCCTTTACGTTAATTTCAGCGTTTTTTTGTGGTTCTCCGCTTTGATTATTACATGCAGATAATACTACTAGAACAAGAAATATTAGAATGTATATCGTTTTTCTCATAGGATTGGTTCCTCTCTTTTTTCATGGATTCACCTCGGTGCACTAACCTATCTAAAACAATTCAACTTGTTGACTTTTATTCCTGCTTTCACCTTACAGATTTTTATCTATATAAGAATGATTTTAAGGGCATGTTAAAAAAAGGGATAGCTGATTTTTATATTGGAGGCATACAAATTGATAAAAATTATGGCTGATTCAACATGTGATTTATCTGATGAAGTACTGGCAAAGTACGATATCAGCATGGCACCTTTAACTATAAATATAGAAGGAAAAGTATATAAAGACAGGATAGATATTCAACCAGATGAATTTTATGGAATGCTAGAGGCACTACCAGAGTTTCCGACAACAGGAATGCCGAGCCCAGAGGAGTTTCTAAAAATAATTAAAAAGGCTGTTGAGGCTGGTAATAAGGAAATATTATGTATATGCATGTCTAGTGGGACAAGCGGTTCCTATCAATCAGCTGTACTAGCGAAAGATTATTTTTTCGAGGAAAACCCGGAATCAAACGTTAAGATACATATAGTGGATTCAAAATGTATGAGCCATGGAAGCGGTTGGCTCGTGTTGAAAAGTGCGAAGATGAGAGAGCAGGGAGCTTCATTTGAAGAATTAGTTGCTTTTAATGAAAATTATAAGAAAAAGGTAAAACATTATCTATCTGTAGCTGATTTAGATCATTTAATAAAAAGTGGCCGACTCACTAATGCAAGTGCGATAATAGGGAAGATCTTAATGCTAAAGCCAATTATGTCGATGAAGGATGGAAAAGGAGCCATAGTTGGAAAAGAAAGAGGACTGAAAAGAGTTCTTAAGCATTACACAGAGGAGTTTGTAAAAAGAAATAACAAAGAAATGACGGACTTTATCATCATTGGTTATACATCAGATATTAAAGTAGCCGAAAACCTTAAAACGAAAATTCAATTGGACACCGATTTCTCGGGAGACATCTATATTATGCAAATGGGAGTATCGGTTGGTACCCATGTTGGCTTAGGTGCGATTTCGATGTTTTTTGTTGAGAAGTGAGGAAAGACTTATTATTCATTGAAGGAGACCGTTCTTTATATAAACGGTTTATAATGGCAGTTATTTTGTATTTTTACTTATATGAAAATGTACGGAAAAAAGGAGGCAAAAAGCTTCTTTTCGCTGTTGCCTTTTATATCATTATAATCACAACAATGGTAAGTTTAGCGATTATGACTAGTACAAAAATACTTATTGCAGCTGCTTTCTTATTTTTCATTTCAGATGCTATATTAGCTGTAAATAAATTTAAGGTTAATTTTAGACTAGCAGACTATTTTGTAATGAGCACTTATTTTACTGCTCAGTTGTTGTTTGCTATAAGTATTGGTGGACTATAGTAGGCTTTAACAACTACAAGGAGCTGTAGCTACCTTTGCACTGAAAGACTCATGCATATTAGGGAAAATGTAACTGACTGGAGGAACTTTATTTGGAACACCTTGCCCCCTCTATAATTTTATCTGTGGTAATTGTATTACTTCTTTACACATTAATTGAAAAACGGCCTCAAAAGAAAGCAGAGAAACTTACTTACTACGTGTTGCTACTGATATTATTTTTCTCTTTAACTTATAGAAGTTTAAGTTAGTATTAAGCAAAAGCAAATTGATAATTCTTCGATGAGAGGTTACGCCCAAGTTTTTTTAGGTTTACCTCTTACTTTTATTCAGTAAAGGGGACTGGTCGTCCACACATTTTTGAAAGTAACCTAAACAAAACTATTAATCATTATATTTTTTTAGCTCAATACATCTAACTTTTTACTACTCTCTATTCACGAATCGAAGGTTATATTTAGTGCCAAATATTTTTTCCGCAACCTCTAATATTAGGTCACTGTATCTTGTCTCCAACCAATCCAATTGAAATTCGTTCGCACAACCAATAACTAAAACTCCATCCACCAATTCACCTTTTGTCTGTCTAAACCAAGTATCAAATGAAGGCTTAGATATTTCAGCCTTTATTCCCTCTAATATTTTCTTCCAATTATCATCGACTTGCTCCTCTGTAAGCTCCATTTCTTCCTTATTAGGAACTCTCCATTTTCGCTTAATCTCAGTGAAGTCCTTCACAGTCAAATGGTCTGAAAAATAAAATAGAACTTCTGCTTCCTTGTCTTTGCCGTCCCTAAATGCTTTCTCTAGTTTTTCCATTTCTGTTTTCTTTACATAATCCTTCATTTGTTTTTCAAATGCACCGTAGTTAGTGTTTAATTGCTGTAACTCGCTAAATTCTTCTTTAGTAAGAACCGAATATTTGAATAATACAAAGGCATCATCCCAATTTCCATCTTCCAATGCATCTATAATTCGTTCTTCATCAATTTGCTTGTATATTTTTTTACTAATTGTTTCGCTCATAAAAAATTCACCCCTTTGCTTTATTGTAGTTAGAACAAAAGTCTTTGTAAACATTAGGAAAAAGTTATAATGGTCCCTCGTCCACTTAATTAATAGCCTTAACTAAAAAAAACCCTCATAACTCCAGTAGTTGTGAGGGGGGGAATGTAACTTATGTGTTTTTATCCAATCTCCGCAACCGCAACTCGCTGAAACGCTTTAAAAAACTCGTTACAAAATACGTCCCACTCAACAGCAGCTTCCATAGAGGCTTCTGTTACTTCCCCGATCACCGGTCGCGCCAGTAAGTCTTCCAACCTTGCACCGAATTCTTCTACCTCTTCCACCGATGCACCATTTAATACACTCGCAACAAACTCCCTTGCTGGATACCACTCTTGCACTCGCTTCAAATCTCTATAGATTTGCGTTAATAATAAATTACGAGGTCCTTCCCACTGTTCGTTCACGACGACATCTCTGAAAATACGTGGCAATGACGAAAACTCTTCCATTACCCCGTGCCCACCGAACACTGAAATCGCCTCACGCAACACTTCCGCTCCTTCATTCGTCGTACAAATTTTTTGCAGCAACACAAGCTCACGGAAATTGAACAATTGCTTTTGAACTTCTAACGGCTGGTCACTTTTAATTCCTGGATTCAACGGTTTTTCTAGCTTTAAAAATAAATCGTACACTTTAAACGCGCCAGCAGTCGTTCGATGTGCTGCCTCTTCTATTCTTTTTAACGTAGCGGCCGATAATGGATAATCCTTCACTTTCTTCCCAAAAACAGTGCGGAAGTCTCCATATAAATTCGCTTCTCTCGCTGCCCTCAGCATAAACCCAGCACATGCAATACCAATCTCTAAGCGCGATAACGTCAACACAATGCCAACCGCCACTGCAATGCCGCGATCTTGTGGACCAACAGGATAAGCAAGTGCCCCATCATAATCGATTTCTCCTGTCGGAACTTCTGCTGTCCCTAACTTCCACTTAATTCTATTAATCTTGTAGCCATTCCGAATCTCTTTTGCTTTATCCCCTGGCAACCATGCTGGAACGATAAACGTCCCGATTTTGTCTGTACCGCTAAAACGCGCGGTGATCACCGCATAGTCGGCATGAGCAACGGAGCAGAAAAACTTATTCCCATAAATACGATAGTTCTTCCCATCAGGAACAGCCTCTACAACATTTTTCGGTAAATCAGAACCACCTTGTATTTCCGTCATAAACTGTGCGCCAATCGCAAACTCACCATTCAATCCTTCTTTTGCATGCTCTAGTATTTCTTGCAACTCAGGATGGTCTTCATTAGGAAACTGTTCTAGCAACGCAATTAATCCATGTGTACACGTCATCGGACAAGTCACTCCAGCCTCCCCTAGTTGATGGATGAGCAATCGCTTCGTAAAACTTTCCCACGCTGGCATTCTACTTGAAAATAAACCTTCCCCGAATAAACCTTTTTCTAGTTGTAACAATTCGTGCGGGCGGACAATTCGGTCAATCCGGTTGTTAAACGCATCGTAATGCAACATGTACGGACGTGCTTCTGGACGTGCATTTTTCTCCGCAAGCTTATTCCAGTTTTTGGAGACAACTGGTGAAAAACTTTTGACCGCTTTCTCTACCGTTTCAAACTGCGCCCCCGCATATTTTTTCAACACTTTTTGCACAAACGGATCATCTGCATACCAATCGGAATTATCCCGCGCCTCTACAAAATTTTTAAATGAATACCTGTTTTCTCCTCTAGCCTTCTCATCTTGTTGAACTACCTTCATCACAATCACCCCTTAGTTCATTTATTGGAAACCTGTCCCCTTGGCCCACTTTTGACTTAAAATTTATTGACAATTCTGTTAATTACTTTTATTATAAAGTTAAGTTTACGTTAACGTCAACTAGGAGGATGAAAGAAATGACAGAGCAAAAGTTTTTTTCCATACAAGAATTAGCTTCCCTTTTCGATATAAGCTCGAGAACAATCAGATATTATGAAGAGATCGGCATGCTTGTATCGAAAGAACGAGATAGCGCAACAAAGCAACGACAATTTTCCAACCAGCAGAGAAGAAGACTGAAATTAATTCTTCGTGGAAAAAAACTAGGGTTTAGCCTTCAAGAAATTAAAGACATGGTGGACCTTTACGAACATAACCCGAAAGGAGCTGATGAAAAAAATAGAATACTAGCGTATGCAGATAAAAAGCTAATTGAACTGGAAGAGCAAATTCTTGAGCTTCAAGTGTTGAAAGACGAGATTGAAGCCCATAAACAAAGCTATTTATTAGAAACGGATGAAAAGGAGATGAAATAATGGGAGTTACTATTCACGGATTGTTAGAAAGAAATGCAAGAAAGTACAGTAAGAAAGAGGCTTTTATTACCGCCAACACTCGGCTTACATACGAGGAAATGAATAGCATCACGAACCAACTTGCGAGAAATTTACTCCAAAATGGGGTTAAACGCGGGGACCGTATTGCCATTATGTCACGGAACAACGAACATTTCTTTTATGCTTTTTTCTCACTTATGAAAATTGGCGCTATCCCAATGCCACTTAACATTCGGCTAACTGCATCCGAGCTCCATGCGATTCTTACAAACTGTAAAGCGATTGGCGTTATGTATGAAAGTGAATTACAGGAAACGGTTAGCTCCATACCTCTTGCATCTCAACTTGACCACCTCCTTTTACCGATTCAAGAGCTATTGAATAGTGCTGCTTCGTTTGAAAAAACAAACTTAAATATACCAATCGATTCTCGTGACGTTTGCGAAATTTTATTTACATCTGGAACGACAGGTATTCCTAAAGGTGTACTTTTTAACCATGAACGCTTGCTTGCGATTGCAACAGCTATTTCTCAAACATTTAACCTTTCCAACAACGACAAAATGTTAAATTTAATGCCACTATCTCACTCCGCACCGTTAAACACCTTTTTCTTAAGCGGATTATATAGTGGCACCGCACACGTAATTGACGACTTTACTCCGAAAGCATTTTTATCTTACATTCAAGAAGAAAAAACGACATTCTCATTCGCAGCACCTGTTGCATACCTTTTCGCTTCCAAAGATCCAGACTTAGCAACGTACGATTTATCTAGTATGCGTGTATTCGCTTATGGCGGCGGACCGCTAGCACTAGCAAGCTACCATCATGTGAAAAAAGCGTTCCAAAACGAAAACTTCTACCAAGTATACGGATTAACGGAAGTTGGTCCTAACGGTATTTTATTAAAACCTGAGGAGCATTTAACGAAAGCTGGTAGTATCGGAAAATATCCTACCGTGAATATGGAAATCCGAATTGTAAATGAGCAAGGCGAAGATACAGCTCCGAATGAATATGGAGAAGTTCTTTTAACAGGAGACAGCCTCATGTTAGGATACGACCATAACGAGGCAGAAACAAAAGCGGTAATCCGTGACGGCTGGGTGTACACGGGGGATATCGCCTACAAAGACGAAGACGGATACATGTACATCGTAGACCGAAAGAAAGACATTATCATTTCTGGTGGCGTAAACATTTATCCGCGTGAAGTCGACGAAGTATTAGCCAAGCATGATAGTGTACTAGAATCCTGCGTCATCGGCGTGCCACACGAAGAATGGGGCGAAACCGTAAAAGCAATTGTCGTTCCAAAAGGCGACGTAACAGAAGAAGAATTGCGTGAATTTGTAAGCGCATACCTTGCCGACTACAAATGCCCACGCCAATACGCTTTTGTCGAGCAGCTCCCGCGTAATGCAAGTGGGAAGATTCTTAAGCAGCAAGTGAAGAAAGAGCATAGTGCTATTTTGAAGTCTTAAATATAAGCGCTAATCGTACTATTACATTACTTACAAAAAGCGGTTCTCCCGTTTTCATTTTGAAGGTGAAACCGAGGGACCGTTTTTTGTCGGTGATGTGACGGATTGTGGTACTTTCTTCACTTCATCAGCAAGCGTGTTTGGCTAGTTCTGTTATAGAAACTAGCACATTAGACACTTCCCTTATTCGGTCGACCGCATAGAACCATCTTGCTTTTCACATGGCACGTTATTTTACCGCTCCACTAGTTTCAATTATCACTAGTATCTAAAAGGCTTTTAATGTGTTCATATAAGTAATTTTCTTCTATTACATCAAATCTACCTACAAAGTCTTCACCTAATGGAAGAAAAATTTTTGAAGTTTCTGAAACATCTTCAAGTTTTTTGTGAGGTGTGGTTATACGAATATCAACTCTATACTCTTCTGCTGATAGTGGTATTTCATCATTCTTCTTTAATGTCAGTTTTTCCAATGTATCTATTAATGATTTTATTTCTTTTTCATCTGTTAATAACATTGTTTCTTCATTTGTACGAATTTCTATTTGCGGGATGATGTTTTCTTCTTTCCACAAACTAGCGTATTCTTTTTGCATAGTTGTCGTCTTATTTTTGCTGTAAGATTGATAACCCCAAATACCTATTACAACAATTAATATAATACTAATCTCAATCCAAATACCTTTTCTCATAAAATACCTCCTCTAACATATGTTATCAATATAAATTAACAAATTACAAACCTCACTAAACTTCCACCTTTCCCAATTTATAAAAAAACAATTAAACTTATGTTAAATTCATATTATCAAAATTTACCATTTTAGAAAATATGTGAAAAGGCGTGGTGGTGTATTAGAAGGATCAGAAAAGTTTAGAACACCGGATGAGCAGATAACAGAGTCCAAAATCATTGTGAATGGTACAATTGAAGAAGTGCTACCCTCAAGATCAGTTACAGGTTATAGATTAGATAGTTTCTTTGACTAGAATAAGTGGGGCAATTGATGACTATGCGTTAATAACATGTTATCCACATTTAACAGAAGAAGTTGAATACTATTTTTATAGATTAAAACAATGGGAAGAACTGTTATTTCAGCTTTTGATAGGACGAGGGGACATTGTTTTTTGTCTAATAAAAATTCATTATAGGAATATCTTTGGCTTGGTCTACTCTTATAATTTCTAAAGGGCGAAGCGTGCAATAAGAAGTAAGTAATCTCATTATTTGACAACCGATAGGAATCGTCCACATAGTTTTTTTATTCATAATTGTCGAGAGAGGGGGTGGCACAAATGCCTTTAAGTATCAATCAAAGAAAAGACTTGAGAAAGAATCTTTTGGAAGAAGTATATGAAAACTACTTTAAAAAAAATGGAGCACCATTTACTCAGACTAAGGAAGAATTACGAGCCGATAAAGAAAAAGATTTAGCTTATCAATATTTACAAGAAAAAGGTTTAATAACCTGTACTCAAATGGGTAACTATATACAAATTAAACCTACAGTACACGGTATTGATTATGTAGAATCTCTAGAAAAATAAGAGGTTAGAGCATCCTTTCGAGGGTGCTTTTATATTTCGTTAAGGTAGTTCCACAAGAAAGAGATGTCTAATTCCACTTTCCGCACTTCGAACATTGATTGTGCTAAAAGTATAAAAGCCTATGAAATTTTACGATGAAATTTCACAGGCCTTTTCTTTTTCATTTTTAAAGGATTGTTCTACATTTATTCAAATACAGCAACTAAACGTCCTTTTACTTCATGATTTTTCAGTTTTTCAATACCTTTGTCGACTTCTTCGAATGGGATTGTAACTAAATTCGGGCTCATTTTTCCAGTAGCGAAACAATCATATACACCTTTTAAGTCTTCTACTGACCCACCATTACTTCCAAATAGCTTAATTTCTTTTGTAATCATTAAATACGTGTTGATATTTGATTCTAATTTACCCATACCAACAATGACAACTGTTCCTTGTACTTTTACAGCTTCTAGTGCATCAGAAGTTGTTTGTCCAAATCCAGCAAAGTCAACGATAACGTCACATTCTGCTTCTTTCATATCTAGGATTGTGTCGTACACTTTATGAGCACCTAGCTCTTCTGCAAGCTTACGAGCTTCTGGAGAAACATCTGTAGCGTACACTTCGCAACCTTTAATCAATGCCATTTGTAGAGCAAATTGACCAAGTCCACCGATACCGATAATTCCTAACTTTGTACCTTCTTTTGCTTGTCCAATACTGAAAAGAGCGCGATACGCTGTGATTCCTGCATCTGTTGAAGCTGCCCCTTCTATAAAGGAAACGTTTTCAGGAATGATTACACATTGGTGAGCAGGAACTCGAACTTTTTCTGCATAGCCCCCGTCATAGTTGTACCCAGCAGTTATTTTCGTTGCGCGATCCATTGGGTTAGCCCCAACTCGGTCTCCAACTTTAATCCCTTCAACACCTTCACCCACTTCAATAACAACCCCAGCAAACTCATGCCCTAAAATAACAGGACCATTTGGGAAAAGTGGCATCCAACCTGGATCTTGTAATGCTGCAACGTCTGAATGGCATAGACCAGCAGCTTTCACGTCAATAACAACGTGACCTGGAATCGCTTTTGGATCTTCTTTTTCTATCAATTCTAGTGGTTTATTTGTACCTGAAAATAACCAACCTCTCATACTATCTCCTCCAAATTTTCAAATTTTATTTTTTGAAACTCTCTAATAATTCTACCTACACTTATAGTTTACTAGGTTTCTCTTTCTGTAAACCAGCCTTAAAATTTGCTATAATGTTGAGGAAACCAACACACTCATCAAATCTGTCTAATAGGAGAGTAATATGATGAAACCCCATTCCAAACAAGCGCTGCGGACAAAGAATTTTTTAAAAAAGGCATTTATTGAAATGGTACATAAAAAGGGATACAGTGCTGTTACGGTGAAGGACATCGTTGATCATGCGCAATATAATCGAACAACCTATTATGTGTATTATCAAAACATATGTGAGCTTGTAGATGAGTTAATGAATGAAATGTTTGAAGCTATTCAGTATTACAGCATGTGTAAATACGAAAGCGATAGTCGGGTAAAAGTAGAAGAGTTAACAACATCCTCATTTGATTTGTTGTATTATATTTACGATCACCGTGATTACTTTACATTAATACTTTTAGAAGATACTTTGCCAAACATTCACCAGCAACTGCCGGAAGCAATATTTAAATTGTTGAATAATAAATTTGATATTCAATACGACGTATCTTCTGTTGATGATTACCACCAAAAGCGTTATATGGCACATGGTACGGCAGGATTAATTAAGGACTGGATTGTGCAGGATTTTGATGTGACACCCGCTGAAATGACAGAACGTCTCATACGTATATTAAATACCTTTGCAAGAGGGTTTGTTATAAAAGAGATCGACTCCTAAAAGGGACATTAGGGATAGGTACTTCGGGCGCAAATAATTTACAAGGATTTTGGATCAAATGAAAAAAACTACCTTTATTATACTTTTTATAATACTAATCTCATTAATTACAATGTTAACAATAGATTTTCTTTATTATGTTGGTGTAATTAACTTCCAAGTAACTATTTCTTTATTTTCCATTTCCGTCATTATATTTATATTTGACAAATCTAAAAGTAAAAATATAAAACTCATTATATTCGGTATTTTATTCATGGCATCTTTTCTTCTTGTAATTCCGAATTACAGCTACTCAAGTGCTGTTGAAAAGGTTACAAGTCAGTACCTTGGAGAAACGGTACAAAGCGTAGAAAAGAACACTGCTGTTTATGTTGATGGTTTTAATTTTATCAAACCTACTAGGCACTATATTGTAACTTTAAAAAATGATGATTTCACGCAAAAATATAGAGTGAATCCCACAACAGGAAAAATATTTATGCACCAATAATTTTACGGACATCTACTGGAATATAGTCGATGTCCTTATAAAATTGGACAATTATTTTTCATACTATCTTTTTCGAAAATACTAGTTCAACAGAGATAGAGATATTAGTTTCGGGTGCATTTTCACCTTAACCTTCACATACTTTCCAATTTCTGTGTGGATGACTTTCCTGTCCCTTAGTCCCACCTATGAATATATGAATGGGACGAGGGGATACTACCTGTCCCTTCGTCCCATTATCCTTCATTGTCCTTTAATTTATCTAACGTTGAGATTGTATCAACTAAGTGATTATTAAAGATTTGGCGTGCTACATCTAATAGTTCAATAATCATAGGATCCTTTAAAGAATAGACAACACGATTTCCTTCTTTAACACCTACTACAATATTTTTCGCTCTTAATACTGTTAATTGTTGAGAAACAACAGATCCTTGGCTGCCGATGATACTTTGGAGTTCATTGACGTTTTTATCGCCTTCTGACAATAATTCAAGAATTCGAATTCTCAAAGGGTGAGCTAGTGCTTTAAAAAACTCTGCTTTAAATTTTTGCATTTCAAGTTCCATTTTGCTAACGCTCCAATCTAAAACTTCTTTATTTATCAAGGTGAAGAAGTTATTAATTTCCTTTTCTCTTCAGCTTCTTTGAAGTCAGACTTTGAAAGACTTACACATTCTCTAAAAGCAAAGTGTTTACACCCTGAACACTTTTTTACATCTAATTGTGCCAATGCATAGTTTATTGCTTCCCCTGTCCGTTCAAAGAAATGTTCCTTTCCAATAATATCACTTAAACCAGTTTTGATTAACATTTTTTCTGGTTGTTGATTTAAACCTGTAATTAAAACGATTCCGTTTTTTGAAAAGTCATTTACGATACTAGAGAGATACGACTCTCCAGTTGTATCTATATACGGCACTTTTCCCATTCTTAATATTAACACTTTTGGTTTATAATTGATTGTTCTCATAATCTTTTGTTCAAATGTTTGAGCAGCTCCAAAAAACAACGGTCCTTCAATATTATAAATACTGATTTGAGGACAATCATGAGTGTCTGTTACTATAGTTGGGTCTACTTTATCGGTCTTACTATGTGGATTAGGAAGTACCTTTTCTGTAATCACACTTTCACTCATACGCTTTGTAAATAAGATGACTGCGAGTATTAATCCAAACTCAACTGCTACGGTTAAATTCACAAATACAGTTAATAAAAATGTTACTAATAATACAAGAGTATCTCCTGACTTTGTCTTCAAAATATGGAGAAACTCTTTTCGTTCACTCATATTCCAGGCTACAACCATTAGGATTGGGGCCATACTGGCTAATGGAATACTAGAAGCATACGGAGCAAAAAGAAGTAAAACAAAAAGAACAACAATACCATGAACCACTCCGGATATAGGTGAAACCGCACCATTTTTTATATTGGTTGCTGTACGAGCAATGGCGCCTGTCGCTGGAACCCCCCCAAAAAATGGTGTTACAATATTTGCTACTCCTTGCCCCATTAATTCCCTATTGCTATTATGCTTACTTTTCGTCATACCATCCGCTACAACCGCTGAAAGCAGCGACTCAATGGCTCCAAGAATAGCAATAGCAAAAGCTGGTCTAATTAATTCTATTATTCTTTCATAAGTAATGTCTAACATTTGAAATTTTGGTAATTCACTTGGGATATTTCCAAATGTTGACCCAATCGTTGGTACTTGATTTGGGTATAACCACACGGCAATTAGTGTTGATAATAGTAATCCAATTAACGGACCAGGTATTTTAGGAACAAACTTTGGAGTTAGTAGTACACTTACCAAACAAATTAGAGCAGTTAATATACTATAAATATTTAAAGAGTTGATATTTATTAAAATTTCAAGAATGTTGTCTATAAATGCCTCATGTTTTTCAACACCAGCCAAACCTAAGAAATTGGAAATTTGTCCTACAAAAATAATAACTGCTATTCCAGTTGTAAATCCAATTGTTACAGGCTTTGGGATGAATTGTATTAATAAGCCTAACTTAAAGACTCCCATTAAAAACAAAATAATTCCTGCCAAAAATCCAGCAATCAATAAATTTTCAAAACCGTACGTTATCACAATCCCAAATAGAATGGGAATAAAAGCACCAGTTGGCCCCCCGATTTGATACTTTGATCCCCCACATATGGAAATAAGAATTCCCGCAATAATGGTAGTATATATACCGTATTCTGGTTTCACACCTGATGCAATAGCAAAAGCCATCCCTAAAGGTATTGCTATTACACCCACTACTACCCCCGCAAAGATATCCTTTTGTAATTTTTGTAAAGAATAATTTTCAAATCTCTCCGAAGAATATTTAAATTTTTTTAACATAAAAAACCCTTCTTTGTTTTAAATTGTGTTTACTATATATGTATATATGAATATTTGAATATATACAAATTAAAATATTCGGTAATAGTTTAAGAGGCTTAAAAATTTACTTTCCCATCCTTAACTTTCACATATTTTCCAATTTCTGCGTGGAGCTTTCCTGTCCTCCTAGTCCCTACAATAAAGTGGGACGGTAATCATCCCCACATCCCTTCTCAAAAAAAGCTATTGACATGTTTTGTTTTTTCTGATAAATTTCCTTTAATACAAAAAATCGATGAAGAGAACAGTAAGTTAGGAAATCTGATCCAAAGAGAGCCGGCGTTTGGTGGAAGTCGGTGTTCAGCCCCTATCTGAAAATCATCTCTGAGATGCAAAGCTGAAAATCTAGTAAGCTTTGACGGGTTGTCCGCCGTTACGATGGAACACGTATGATAGTACGTTGACTGAGCGCTGCAGTTTATTATTTTCTGCGGAATTAGGGTGGTAACGCGAGTATAAACTCGTCCCTTATTTTAAGGGGCGGGTTTTTTTGTATTCAAAAAACGAAAAGGAGAGAAACACATGCGTAAGTTTGATTCATTTTTTATCGGTTTATTATTATTTTCTATGTTCTTTGGAGCTGGGAATCTGATTTTCCCACCATTTTTAGGTGCACAATCTGGAACAGCCTTTTGGTTAGCGATGATTGGATTTGTTCTTACTGCCGTAGGTTTGCCGTTAGTCGTTCTATTTGCCATCGCCCGTGTTAAGGGAGGTATTCAAGCGATCGGTAACCGAGTTCATCCAGTATTTAGTACTATTTTTATGGTGATTGTCTATTTATCTATCGGTCCATTTTTAGCAATTCCACGGAATGCAAATGTTGCCTTTGAAATGGGACTAATGCCTTTACCTTTCATGAATGGAACCGATACAACCATTGTTTTACTATTGTTTTCCTTTGTATTTTTCTTACTCGTTTATCTCATTAGTCTAAATCCTACTAATCTAGAACGATATCTGGGACGTTTTATCACACCAATCCTACTCGTTGCAATAGTTATTCTTTGTATTGTTAGTTTCATGCAACTGGACGGGAAGTTCCTAGCACCAACTGGTGGATATGAAGCTGGAGCATTTTTCAAAGGATTTTTAGAAGGGTACAACACGATGGATGCCTTGGCTGCACTTGCTTTTGGGATTGTTATTTTAACGTCAATACGCCAGCGTGGAGTCTCGGATGAAAAACAATTAAAAGGCTACATGCTGAAAGCTTCTCTTATTGCAGGAACTCTACTCGCTACTGTCTATGTTTCGCTCGGTATTGTAGGTGGAAAAATGGCGATTAACGGTGAATTTGCAGATGGTACACAAATTCTCTCAGCCGTTTCTTTCAATTTATTTGGAAATAGTGGAACGGTGCTAATCGGTTTAATATTTACACTAGCATGTTTTACAACCGTTGTTGGCCTAACATCAGCTTGTGGGCAATATTTCTCGAAACTCATTCCTAAAGCAAATTATAAAACGGTTGTACTTGTGACGACATTGATTGGTTTTACACTGACTAATATGGGCCTCAGCCAAATATTAAAAGTGTCTGTTCCATTCTTGGTGACGGCTTATCCACTAACCATTGTGTTAATTGTGCTAACATTCTTCCATCACCAGTTTAAAGGTTCAAGAAATGTCTATGTCAGCGCACTTTCCTTTGCAGGGGTATTTGCTGTGATTAGTGGGTTAAACGCCTTTGGCATAAACTTGGGGCCAATCGAAACGGTTCGTTCCGTATTGCCACTAGCTAGTGTAGGGTTAGAGTGGGTTGTTCCTGCACTATTTGGGACTATCATCGGGGTCGTATTTGCCAAGATTGGTGGCCAAGCGAAAGCTGTTTCTATCGAAAGAACTGGATAACACGATTACTTAATCAATCTATGAAATTCAAATCGGAGAGCGGACAATCCTCTTACCTTTAAAAGAATTTCAGTTGCTCTATTTTTTAGCATCCAATCCGATGTATTGACTAGCGTGGAATATAAAGGTGATAACATTTTTCCATATATGCATTGAGGAGATAATTAAATGAAGTCGACAGGAATTGTCCGAAAAGTAGATTGCGAATTGAATTACGCAGGACGCTAGATATTACTGTAAAGGATTCACTTGTAATTTATGTAGAGGATATTGTCAAAAATTGGATTGCATTTTGACACTGTAAATGGTTACATCAATCTAGACTTTACAAATTCTCTTACAGAAAAATTCGACACAAATTAGAAAATTTCTTCAACAAAAATAACAAAGAGGTATCCAATAATTATTTTGGATACCTCTCTCAGATATGATTTGACCTTATTGGATAGCTATTTATCTTCAACCTAGTTAGTTTCTTACATTCTATTGCACAGGTCTTATTCAACATAATTCTGTTAGTTTAAATAATATAATCTCATAAATCTTTTCCAGTATAGTCCTTATATAATTTGCTAAGTTCTTTCATTTTGATTATAAGTTTTTCATTATCTGCATAACTATAAAGCCTTTTATAATAGTTATATGCACTTCTCAAAAGTGCTAATATAAATGCGTCTTTAGGTAAGATGAAACCTTTATATTTATTAATTGAGAGGTTTTCAGCTTCTTCTTCTGGAACCATTGTGATTTGTAATTGTATGCTTGTATCGTCGTATGTCTCTAGAGTAATTTTTTTATGATAGTAATCTAAGTATTCTATTGCATGACCATCGAGTAGATAAGAAGTAATTAATGAAATATACTTATTCCACAATTCATTAAGATAACCAAATTCTTCTTCTCCTAATAATTCTTGTTGATTTAATTTTATTTTAATAAATCCTCTTGGAGAAAAATCTATATAATCGTTCAGGTATCTTAATGCTAACTTAATTTCTGATTCTTTATCCTTATCTTCAAAATTTATAAATTGTCTCTCAATTTCTGATTTACTAAGCTTTTCATTAAACCATATGTTGTTTTTGCTAATAAAAGTGCGAACTTCTATCATTAAGTCACCTCAATATTGCAATGTAATCCAATATATCCTTGTCATAATAATTCACAATTCTTATTGCACTCTTCTGCATCGTAACAAAACTCTCATTTTCCTTACTTAAATAATACCAGAAAATAACAAAATAGGCGCAGAAGATTGCCTAATAATTTTAACTATGTGTAGTAGTTTCTTGTACAGTATTTAGTCTACTTTTCATTAAAGAATGGCAAATTTCTTATTCCTCAAATTCAATAAACAGAGTAGGACGCCAATTCCTGTCACCTCGTCCCATCCCGTTACCCGTAATTTATACTTTTCCAATTATTCATTAATGTATCTTCAATTACTTTATCTCGCTCAGATTTTGCCCTGTACAATGAGTAGAACGACATTCCTGTTCCTCGGTCAAAAAAGAAAATGAACAAAAGATACTATGAAAGCTATAATAGCAATAGACAATGTAATTTTTGATAATGTATTATTTGCTTTAGAATCTAATAAAGTTTTCAAGTTGAGTATCTCTTTATTAAGAGAATTTATCTTTTTTTCCTGTGCTTCAATAGTTTCTAAATTATTTCTAATTTGTTCATTTAATTCATTATTCCTTTCATGAAAATTACCTAATTGTTCTTCCTGCTTGTCTATATTTTCAGCTAGTACCTTTAACTGCTCACTATGTTGGTTATCAATCTCCGCATGCGCTTGCAATTGCTCTTCAAGTTTTATGTCGGTTTCTGCTTGAATTTTCAGTTGTTTTTCGTGTAGCTTACTAATCTCTACTTGAGCCTGTATCTGTTCACTGTGGATCCTGTCTAGTTCGGCTTGGGCCTTCAATTGTTCTTCCAGTCTTTTATTTGTCTTTGCATAGACCTTCAACTGTTCACTGTGCGACATATCGTTCTTTACCTGGGCTCGTAACTGTTCATCAATAGATTGGTTTATTTGGGATTGGTCTTTCAATGTCTTATCATGATTTTTTGTAGTTTCAGAGAGATTTTCTATTTTTCTAAGTATATCTTCTTGTTCCTTTAATTGCTTTACAACCGACATTAACTCTTGTCGAGCGAATTCAGATAATTCTTCTCGAGAAGCACCCTTTAACCTCATTTCTAGTTCACGAACAACAAACCGGTTACTAGCTATATTACTGACTCCAAGTCCGAAGAGGTATTTAGATATTTCAGCCAATTTCGTTTGAAATTCAAACGAAATTTTTTGTGCTTCCGCTCCTGACTGAACAGCCTTTGCTAGATCTAGTCCTGCCGATTGCAATTCTTCAATAGCAACTTTTTTCTTTCCAAAGCCAGCTGATCTATTTCCTGCATTAATTGCGGAATCTTTTGCTAACGTTGCAGCTTCCATCGCTTCTTTAACACTCTTGTCAAGCTCGTTGAGTTTACTTATTTGACCTTGAATTTGTAGAGGTAAATCTTCTTCGTTAAAACCTGATATACCAGATCGTAATATATCATCTGCCTCCAAAACAACTAATTCATTACTCAAGTTTCATTACCCCCATTTTAAAATATCGCTAATTTCTTCAATCAACCCTGAATTATGTTTTTTAATACCCTGTCTATATTCGCCGATGTTTTGCATCGATTGCCTGTTTGCTTCCTGAGCCTCTATGAAAGTCTTTGTCGTTTCTTCCATCATTCCAAGAGCTTCATTAATTGTTTTTTCAGCACTTTCTGCGGCTATCCATACATCCGCTTGCAAATAGTATATTTTAGCATTCATTAAGTGTAACTGTTCACTAAGAATGGCCATTCGTTCATTACGGAGTTTATTTTGTTTTAACCCCATAGTGAAATCAGTTCCAACTGCAATAGCAAACCTTCCGACCCCAACAAAGTTTACTCGCAAAAGAAATTCTTTTGTAAACATCGCTAGATTTCCACCTGATTTGATTGCTCCGCGGATGGCTGCATCACCTAAGTCAATTAGAGTAAATGTGCCTGTGGCTATTGTGAGCATTCGTACAATGGTGCGATTCCTCCAAGGCAACGTTTTATTCCAGTCTACTTGAGCTAATTGCCTTACCTGTCTTATATTTTTTTCTTTTATTACCATAGCAAGCCTACGAATGAAGTAAAATGCTCGTACTATACATTCGTTTATAATAACAGGGATTGCCTGACGCCCGAGTTCATATACCACTCCTAATTCAGCCCTCAGATCGAACCTTACCGGCTCAGTAATTTTGCCATTTGAATCTCGTTTGGCAAGTAAAGTGCCATTGAACAGCTTAGAAATCCATAATGAAAATTCTTTGACTCCGTCTTTATTTTTTATAGAGTTAAAGATTGGCAATGAAGACATTTCTTTTAAAAGAGAAAGCAATGGTCCAGGCAAACCAGTTCCAGCACCATGGTTAGAACTTGATCCTGCCATATCGCTAATCATATGAAAAAACCAAAAAACAGTACCAAACAAGAGCTTTTGCGGAACATCCTTACCAATAAAAGTCTTATCCTCCACATCGACAATTATAAAAAAACCGTTTTTATCAGTGCCATATGCTTTCCCACTAAACTGTGTGAGCATCGAAAAAATAAGACCTACAGGTGTGGGATGATGAGCAAAATCCCTTAAGTGATGCTGTTTACCACCTCCAAATTTATCAGTGACACTATCACTTGGTGTGCCAAATCCTTTTATATCAAGATCATTATGCTTTGCCCCACTTTCAAGATACCTAATTGCACCTTGAAGATCATCCCCTTCGTAACCTTGAGACTGCGCAACCTTAACAACAAATTGATTAACCTTATCATTGCTCCATTCTTTCCCACGATCTAAGCTAAAAGCACCAACCCAAAATGAATCAATTATTCCCGCAAGCACACCACTGCCAACAGCAACCATATAATCCATTCCATCTGAATGATTCGTAAGTCTATCTATTCCCTCGTTTAACTTATCTAACTTCTCTTTATTAGATGACAAGATTCCGTTCACTTCATCAAGACCAGCTTTAATATGTCTTTCTTTTTCATCCATATTATCTGATTTACCTTCTGTTATTACAGTCCCATGCTCAACCTCAAATTCGACCTCGAAATCATCGTCAACTATTTTTATGTTTGGGAATTTAATGATTTTCCCTTCCTCCATTTTACTCAGACACCTTTCGTTCATATAAGAATCACTTTACATGATTCTAGCCCATGAAAAATTTACCATTACTTTTATGCTATCTATTATAAAGAAAAAATTAATAGAGTATTAGCTAGAAATATACTGCCATAACTATAGTATAATCATACCAGTACAATAGTAGTATATTACAGTCGAAAAATGAAGAATATTTACAACATTATAATGTCGACCAGTCAGAGATTCTACAATTTCCCTGGCAATAAATATCGAAGGGTGTCATGAAAGGAAATTAAATAGTGTCAGTTACTTGTCGATAAGCGTTGAAAAACTTACTCTTGCAAAAAAAAGAACGCCCCTCCATGTTTCGAATTGGGAGGGGCGTTCTATATTTCTTAAGGTTCTTATCATTTTGAAGCGCAAACTCAACTCGGCTAGTTAAACTTTATTAATACAAGAGCCTTAGGTAAGGCTTTTAGGCTTAAAAGGATCGTCTCCATCAGAAATGGAACCTTTGTGAAAAAACTACTTTTTTTCTAACGAACCTGAAGAAAAGACACCTTTATGTAGTACAGCAACGCGCTTTGACAAACGTGCTACAGCTTCTGCAGAACAACTCGCAGGTACAAGGACAGCAGTGGCTTCATCTCCAACCTTTGGCCAGATTTGATTTCCTTCTTTATCTAAAGGTGTAATGCCTCTTGTAGCAAGTGATAAGGCACGCGATAAATCATACTCATTGCTCCAACCATATAATTGTGCTGCAAGATGTGCTTTCTGAAGAATATCTCCCACCCCAAACGGTGACCAATGATCTGTTATACTATCATTTCCAAGAAGGACTTCTACTCCTTGCTCTTGAAGGAGAGGTATTGGCATGACAGTTTTACCAATTGGAACAGATGAGGCAATTGAAATACCTAATGAAGCAAGCCGGTTTGCAAGCTTAATACCTGATTCTTCCGATAACGATGCAAGTGAGAACGCATGGCTGATTGTTACTTTTCCCTCTAGTCCTGCCTCTTCCGTAAAATCTGCCAACCTACTAATGGCTTTTATGCCCGATTCCCCACCCTCATGAAGATGAATATCAATGCCTACGTTATAGTCTACTGCGATTTGTACCATTGTTTCCAAAGACTTCTCCATATTTCCGTCCACTACGGTTGGATCAAGACCTCCAACATGTGTTACTCCAAGGTCCATAGCCTCTCGTAATAGTCCTTTTACATTTGAACGAAGCAATCCATGTTGAGGAAAAGCTACGATTTCATGTGATATTTTTTCTGAATAATTCTGTAAGGCTGCATTTAATTTTTCAAGATTATTTAGCCCGACAGTCTGGTCGATATTACAATGACTTCGAACATTTGTTGAACCGTAGCTCAGGATTAGTTCAATTAATTTTTCCGCACGTTCTTGTGTTGTTGGAAGCAATTCTGGTAGTAGCTTTTCTTCCAATTCAATCATGTCAAAAATACTTTTTCGATTTGCCGCAGCCCTCCAAGTACCTCCATAATAGGTTTTATCTAAATGGATATGCATTTCCTTAAAAGCAGGGAGAAGAAGCATCCCCTTCGCATCATAACAATCTATATCTCTTCTATATGGTAGATTCGTATCTTGTATTTTTATAATATTGCCGTTCTCAATTTCGATATTACGTATTTGAGTTTCAGTGTAGACAACTTGACCATCTTCATACTTATATCCACTTTCTAATCGAACATTTAAAAGCATAAAGGAATTCTTTTTATGTAGTTCTTCTTTGAACATATTTCTATCTTCCATTTGTTTGTTCTCCTTCGTGTTTTTTCTAACAATTCAAGAGAGTGATCTTTATGCAAATAGTACAAAAGATTTATCGGATCATGCTTGATTGCATTCTCAATTGCATAAATTACTTCTTCATATCTTCCTAAATTAATACCTTTACTACTTCTGACTTATTTGTACGTGTAACAATCATTGCCCCTGTTCTTCCCTGTAAGAAAACATTATTCATTTGGGTAGCGCCTTCGTAGTTAAAAAAACATCATCATTCATTCTATGTCTCGAGGAGCAAATTGCTAGGATAACGCTTCATAAAATGAAAATATGGTGAAACACAAAGAACAATTTGCTTTTATATAGTTTTTTTAACCTTTGACCTTCATTTATCTTCCAATATCTGTTTGTACGAGTTTTCTGGCCCCTCGTCCCACCGAAAGCAAAAAAATAGCCCATTCCTGAATGGAGATGGGTCAAATGATAAAACTTCTTTTATAATAACGTTATGCTTTTTACTAATATGGTTTGCTAATAACCTCGGTTCCTATATCAACCGTTTTACCTGTTAAACTAACTCCTCGGAAGCCGCAAAGGTTATTAGCAGGGTAAAGATTGTTAACATTGTCATCCCAATCATCTCCTTATTATCTTTCAAGAGTGACTCCCATGAAGTCGTCATAGCAATTGAGAGGGTATTAGCGATAAACACACCAATAATCCAATAACTGCTACTTAGGGCAATGTTTATTGATTTGGCGAGGAGTACGGGATTCGAACCCGTAACTGCGGCATACTTATTCAAGTATAGTTTATTATAGACAACCTTATTTATAGTGTCAAAATTCTGTATTAATTTCTAACAGTCGCTAGATTATAGCCCTGAATATTTAATGTTTCAAACAATGTTTTAAAATTGGATACTGTCTCATTATCAAGTTGGATTTTCCTGTTTACTACTTTATCGTGAAATTCTTTTGCGGCTAATTTCTTCGACGAACTAGAACCATCGTATGGGTTACTCAATTTTTTAGAATCATCTTTGGCAATTAACGACTCAATTGTTTTTGGGTTGCTCACCATTTTCTCCTTAACTACTTCTTCGTTACAACTTATGAATACAATTTTTTCTTCTAGAGTCTCATCCAGTTTATTGACTAAAACATCGTATTCGATGTAACCTGCTTTATCATAGTCTAATAAAACCATGAATAATACAGGAGTAAGTAAAAGAAATTCCCTAAACTCATAGTCTAGGGAAGCTAAAATTTAAAATAGTGATTGATATTTCCTATCAAAATGTCATTTTCCAATATTTGTGTGGATGAGTTTCCTGTCCCTTCGTCTCTTCTAGCAGTAGGTGGCTCTGTTGCACCACTTGCAGCAGCGGAAGAAATCACGATTAGCACCATCAATGACTTAGCCATGAAAAATCGTAACATCATTGGCGCACGTATGGGTAAAGCCGTACCACAACTATCCAAATGGTCGAATTCTATAAGAATAGGAACTTCGCATTCGACAAACTTGCTCAATTCTACAAACTTGAGGAAATCAATGAAGCCGCCGAAGACTCGAATTCCGGTAAGACAATTAAACCAATCCTGGTGATTGATGAGAGCTACGAGCCGAGAGCTTAATTGCTTAATAGATAAAAAAAAGGGGCTGTCCCAAAAGTGAGTTAAACTGACATTTGACAGCCTCTTATATTCAAAACTTTAAATTCAGCTATATAGTCAACTGACATAGAGGCATGTCCCATTCAGGTGATTTGTTTTACTTAACCTGCACTTACCGCCCTATATTCTTCTTCCAATATATGTGTGCACGAGTTTCCTGTCCCTTCGTCCCACAGTACAGATACGAATCCATTTGTACAGAACGTAAAGTAAAGGATTTATGAATAAACGTATACAAAATTGGAATAATATCTTTGAAAATAACCAAGGAGGATTGAATATGTCATTAGTACCTTATGATCCATTTAGACAATTATCAAATATAAGAAGAGAATTCGATCGTTTCTTTTCGGAATTACCAATTTCGTTTGACAATGAACATGGTATAGGTGGGATTCGAGTAGATGTTCATGAAACTGAGAATGAGGTTGTGGCAACATGTGATTTACCTGGTCTTGAAAAGAAAGAAGATGTAGATATTGATATACAAAATAACAGATTAAGCATTAGTGGTTCTATCAAGCGTACCAATGAAATAAAAGAAGAAAATATGTTAAAAAAGGAACGCTATACAGGTCGTTTTCAACGTATGATAACACTTCCAAGCCCCGTTTCACATGATGGGGTTAAAGCTACGTACAAAAATGGAATACTTGAAATAACAATGCCAAAAGTGGCGAAGGACGTAAAAAAGAAGATAGATGTAAGTTTCCAGTAACATGAGTAAATTGCTACTGGTCATGAAAGATTTCGGGTATGACTACATGCAGGAATTAGCTAAAGAAAGTCCTGATTTGGTGGATTTGATAATTTTAACTATTCATTCACCTGAACAACAAAAGAAAAAGGTCATTTCTGAGTTAACAGATAATATTAAGAAAAGCTTTTTATAAATCTGATAAGGATCATAGGCTTTATATAAGCTAATAAATAATCATTATAGTACCTAAATTGTAATTAATTCATCGAAAGAGAAAGACAGGTTAAATAACTTGTCTTTTTTGTTTTGCAATTAACAAAAGATTATTTGGTCAATCTTTGTAATAACATGTTTACTATAACCAACATAAATAATTATGAATAACATACCATAATTTTGTAATGCTAACTGTAAACTAACATTTTGAGAGGATATTATGTACATAAATAAAAACTTGTCTGTACATGTCAAAGATCGATTAGATTATTGTGATGACTTAGTAATTAGGACATTTCCAGAGTTGAAAATTGAGGTATTATATTTTGGTCATCTAGTAGGGGAAGAAGAGTTGAAAAATAACATTTTACAACCTTTTTCAAATACAAATGATGAGGAAGTAAAAATTATATTAAGAAGAAAACAATATCAACAAGAAGAAGATATTAATTTAATGGTTAAGGGAGTACTTGAAGGAAAAGCATTAATAATATACCAAAATTCACTTGCGTATGCAGTAGATATTTATGTTCCTAAAACAAGAAGTGTTTCTCCAGCAGAAATTGAAACAGTAATTGTAGGATCCAAAGAAGCCTTTATAGAAGATATTGGAACTAACTTGTCTATGATTAGGAGAAGGATTAAATCAGACTATTTAAAAGTTCTTAGTTATAACATAGGTACCATCACACAAACGAAAATGTATTTGTTATATATTGAGGGGATTACTTCTCCTATATTAGTTAAAGGATTGCAAGAAAAGATCAATAACATTGATACAAAAGGAGTTAATGACTTAAATAAAATTATACAGTATTTAGACAAGAAGCCGTTATCTGTTTTTCCGCAGTATTTTACGACGGAGAGACCAGATGTCTCGACATCTAAGTTACTTGAGGGCAGAGTTCTTTGTTTAATGGATGGCAGCCCCTACTCATTATCAACCCCAACAAATTTCTTTGAATTCTTTCAATCCCCAGATGATTATAATCAACGGTGGTTACTTGGTACTTTATCTAGGTTATTAAGATTTGCTGCACTATTTATAACATTATTCGCTTCCGCTTTTTATGTAGCAGTGTCAATGTTTCATTATGAGATTATCCCTGTTAAATTACTTCATGAGTTTATTCAATCAAGAAGTAAAGTACCATTTAATCCAGTAATTGAGGCATTAATTATTGAAGGTATTATTGAATTGTTAAGAGAAGCGGGAGCAAGACTGCCTTCTAAAATTGGACAAACAATTGGCATAGTTGGGGGAATAGTAATTGGTACCGCGGCAGTAGAGGCTGGTTTTACAAGCAATGTTCTAATTATTGTAGTTTCTATATCTGCCATATCATCTTTTGTAGTACCACATATCATAATGACAGCATCTTTAAGAATTACTCGATTTTTCTTTATTATTCTTGCATCCATATGGGGCTTTTTTGGGATCATTTTTGGATTTGTTATTATATTGATTCACCTCTGCAGGTTAAAGAATTTAGGGGAGTATTATTTAAAGCCTATATCCCCACTATCTTTGAAGGATATAAAAGATACTATCATTCGTGCTCCTTATCAGTTTTTTAAGAAATAGGTTAAGGAGGGAGCCTTATATGCAAACTGAAAAATTTAAACCGTTCTATCTCTTTTTTATTACTTATATGACTCAAACGGGTATAGTGCTCTTTATGTTACCTAACATGGTAGCCAATTATTTTGGATATAATGGTTGGTTAATGATTATACCCATTTCAGTTTTTGCTATGATTCAAATTGGATTAATTGCTGGAATTTATTATTTTAATAAAGGAAGTTCAATTTTTCAAACAATCGAGACTTCTTTTTCAAAGGTGAATATTATTGCCAAACCTTTGTATCTTTGTTTGAGTATATTTTGGTCCGTTCTTTCCATTACAGTTGCAAAACAATATGTACATGTTATGAAGTTTTTATACTTTCCACAAACAAATATACAATGGTTTGTACTGTTAACATTAATTCTTACGTATTACCTTGTGACAAGTGGAATCGTAACAATTGCTCACGTCTCTACATTGTTTTTCTTCTTATCAGCACCAATGATATTCCTTTTAATTTATTTTGTTCCCGATTTCTCTTTTTTGCAATTTTCTACCTTTGTTTTTAATGAACATAATGACTTTTATGGAGGCATGATAGAGTTATATACAGCATTTCTAGGGTTTGAAGTAACACTATTCATGTTTCCTTACATAAAAAAAGAGAAAAAGGTTTTTAAATACGTGTTTTGGGGGCACCTGTATACCACATTAATATATTTGAGTGTAACGATTTTTTGTTACGGGTTTAATAGTTTCCAACAATTAAATTATCAAGTTTATCCCGTAATAAATTTATTGCAGTATATAGAATTTGACTTTATTGAACGATTGGACTCCGGATTTTTTATATTATTTTATTTGAAGTTAATAATTACTATAACGATGTATATATGGATTAGTTTAGTTACGTTTAAAAGAGTTGTTATGTGGAGTGCTCAACGTAGTGCTTTTGCATTATTGGTAGTTGGATACTTAGTGACATTACCATTTGTCACCAAAAATGAACTTACTTCTTTGTTATCTTTATTAGCAAAAGTTCAAATACTAATATCCATTTTCTTACCACTGTTAGTATTGACAATTATATTTTTAAAAAGAAGGAGAAAACATGTCTAGAATCTTACTAATTATTCTAATATTGTTGGTACTACCGGGATGTAGGGACCAAAAAATTGTAGAAGAGTTAGGGTTTATTCATACAATAGGTTATGAGTTAATTGAAGAAGGAGAAAATTCAGGGAAACTTGAAGTGACAATATCTCTACCAGTAGCAGAAACCTTAAAACAACAGACAATCACTACGGTGGTTGAAACTTCGAAGGAATCAAGAATATTTTTAAGTAAAAAAACAGATAAAAATTTAGTTTCCGGGCAAATTCGAAGTATTTTAATTGGAGAGAAACTAGCAGAAAAGGGAGTATGGGATTTAATTGACACATTTTATCGAGACCCTGTTTCAAGACCTACAGTAAAACTGTCAATAGTAAAAAGCAATCCAAAACAATTATTATCAAAGGACTATCCAGAATATAAAATGGTTGACACTGTAATCGAAAATCTTCTAAAAAAAGAAGCAAGGTTAAATACAATTCCTGAAATGGATATACATAAATTTGCAAAAGATTACCTAGACGATGCTATTGATCCTATTGCTCCTATTATTTTACAATCGGAAGACGGAATAATGTCGGACGGAATCGGGTTATTTAGTGGTGACCAGTTAAAAACAACCATACCAGCCATACAAGCAAGAATCTTTTTTTTACTAACTGGAGAGTTTAAAGAAGGTGATTTATTAATTAAAAACGAAGAAGAAAAAGTATTATTTAGTTTTTTAACGAATAAAAGAAGTATAGATGTTACACTAGGAGATAAAGAAGAAATAGATGTGAAGTTGTCAATTGATTTTAAAGGCTTCTTACTGGAATACCAAGGAAATAAAGACATCACTAATGAAAAAGAAATAGAAGCATTAGAGAATTACATTCAAGAAAATATTGAAAATCAAATACGAGATATATTGGAAACTATGAAGGAACATCAAATAGATAACCTCGGTTTAGGAAAGTATATAAAACAAAAAATGGATTATCAAACATGGAAAAACTTGGACTGGCCCAAGACAATTGACAGGGTGAATGTTACCCCTAGTGTTACCGTTAAAATAATTGATACCGGGATGGTTAAATAAAAAAACTTGCTGAGTATTTATCATGGCTTTAATGAATAGTATTAAAGTACGACTTAGTTTATGCAAAGGAGGGCATCATGGCTGTAATAAAGGCAAGTTATAATGATAAAAGACTTCTAGCAAGACTTATCCGTGCGGAAGCAGAAGGTGAAGGGGAGCAAGGAATGTTATTAGTCGCCAATGTTTGTGTAAATAGAGTACGAGTAAGGTGTTTAGATTTTGTTGATATTAATTCTGTAGAACGAATGGTTTGGCAGTCCCCTGGAGGATTTGAAGCCGTACACCATCCATACTTTTATCAAAGGGCAAGAGAAAAAGAAATCAGATTAGCAGAACGAATAATTAATGGTGAAAGGCATCATCCAGCAGAACGAGCACTATGGTTTTTTAGACCGAATGGCACTTGCCCTGCCCAGTGGTGGAATCAGTGGAACAGTGGCCGATATAAACTTCATTGCTTCTACTCACCTGTTGAATCCGAATGTCCAGATGTATATAGGGTTTATTGAATATAACAATAATCTCTAAGAAAATTGTAAAGAAAAATAAACAAAAGAAACTTAAGCAAGCTTAAGTCAGACTGTAGACAAACTCATGGAAATTGAGTTTGCATACAGCTTTTTTGATTTAAACTTGTATTAAGAAAATCTTGAGGTGATAAATATGGGGTACCGTCAGGAAGAATGAAAGGTATTTTGAAATGAAACATAAAACATAATAAGACCTTTATTGCAGGGCATATAGGTACATTTTTGGTTTTGTTATGTTGTGCTACACCTATTTTAGTAATTTTATTAGGTACGCTTGGATTAGGCGCAATAACAAAGAGACTATAGAATTTGGATAATCTATAGTCTCATTTGTTATTTTAGAGAAAACATTATTTATACATTTATCTTCTATTATTGTAATGGAGCATTAATGAAAGAATCTGTAAAAGAACCAAAATTCAATGTCTGAGATAGTGGAAAATCGCCTCCAAGTGGGATACCGTAAATCGCCTTCATTGTATAGGTTGCATTAAACCTTGCAGAAGTTCCTAAATTCGTTCCAGTTGTAGAAACACTATCTATGTATGGTGTAAAAGCAGATCCAAAGGTAGCTGTATCTAACCTTAACGTAGGGGATTGAACATTCGTTACTCTATTTGTCCTAGCATCATATGAATAATAACCAGAAAGCCTAGTAATCCATTCCTTGGTAAATCTACCGGAGGACTCTGTTGCCTCACGAGAAAAAAGTCTAGAAACACTCTTACCTCTTATGTCCATAGTAGTAAAATTAGATGTGGACATCTCATGTTTTTCAAGTAGCCCTGTTTCTTTAACTGCTACATCTTTTTCAATTACAAATGAAATCGAGTTATCTCCCATGAAAAGTTTTTGTAGACTTTGATAATCCCCTTTACTATGTAAATCTTTAATTTGTTCTATGTATATATCACTGTTCATTAGTTTTCCTAAGTTTTATGCTTTTATTATCATTACCTGCAGCAGCTGAAGAAAAGGTAGATGGAGTAAGTGAATTATTTAAAGAATTTGTAGATGAGGCTTTCGAAGATGTAAAAAATTTTAGAGTTGAAGACTCAAATGGATTAGATGTACTAATAATTTTTTTCATTTACACTACTCCTTTGACATTTTATTCTCTTCTACAATACCACAATCAACCATAAAATGTAAGATAAAGAGTAGAAAAAGTATAAAAATTCTGATAGTTTTATATTATTAGTATATTAATTAGGTTGCAAGTTTAGTTGAAAACATAATATATATTGCAAAAAAAAGATCTAGTTTTGCAGTCAGGGGATTAAGTTCATTTACACAAGTCAAATAGGAGCACATTAATCAAAGAGCAAAGAATATTGTTGTCGATGATACAGCTAGAAAATAAGATACTGACGAGTTTAATATCTCTATCTGGTAAATTCATTTTGATTGCAGCTTATGTAAGAGGAATTAAAGATGAATAAAAAATAGTTCCGTTAAAAGGTTTTCGGTTGCTTTAATAATCGATAGAATGAGGTTAAAAATATGCTATAATGAATTTATTTATTGAAAGATTTATTGAAAGAAATGTCTGTACCTAATGTTAATATAATTTTACTTAAAGGGGGAATTTAAATGTTACAAAAACCCACGACTGATAAGATGATTTTTGGGGTGTGTCGAGGGATTTCTGAGTCTTTTGGTATACCACCTTTAATTTTAAGGGCAATATTTTTGGTTACTGCACCTATTTCTATTTTTGTATATATATTACTTATTGGCTTTATCTTAAAAAAATAACCCTAACGAGAAGACCTTTGACTACCCAATAGTAGTAATGCAATTGTGCTTAACGACTGGAGAAACTCCTTGAAACAGGGGGACAGGAAAGCCGTCCACACATTTTTTGACATTTATGTTAACAAATGCGTGCACAATATTCCTGTCCCCTTGTTCCACTCGTACATGATACCCCTCAAGGTGACATTTAAAGACTAAATGTTCATAGTAATGTCCAGTAGTTTCAATGCCGACCACCACTCGCGTATTAGCTCTTACTTTATGTCTTCCAATAAGAGTTTTTAACTTAGTAAAACCAGACATAGATGCATCTATATCAAATGGTTTTTCTAATATTTCTCCATAAAACGAAGCAATCATAGCTTTGGGAGTATATTTAGCTGCATCAATCGCAACAATTAAAACATTCTCTACTCCAGTCTCTCTCACAAATTGCGCCCATCGACTTCCAATCTTACCTTGAATATGATTTAATGTTGAATATACCATCGTTTTCATCTCCTTTGGTCGGGAATGTAGTTTGGAAGTTCTGTGATAGGTACTTCTATTTTACAATGAAAACGGTGGTTTTTTATCGTAGTTTACCTATTTACTATACTAGGAAAGTCGTTCACACATTTATTGGAAATATCCTAACCAAAACATTTATTATAAAATTTTCAAGAGTAAATAAAATCAGACATTTTTTTAAGGAAACATTATTTATTTGGATAGCATCGTTCATTTTACAAGTTCAATTTACTAGGATATAGCTTAAAAACTATCATCACTATATACTAAGAGCAAACTATTAGGATTACACTCCCAAGAGTAAAAATATTGTGAACCACAAAGAACAATTGATTTTCAAGTAGATTTTTTAACCTTGACCCTCAATTGTTTTCCAATATCTGTATGAAGGATTTTCTGTCCCCTCGTTCCATTTACTGAGAGTGTTTGAAGACTCTATATAACGATAAGTTTCTCCACCACCTATGATCGTGTTGATTCCTATGTCTCCTTCGATGTTACTCGGGTCATAAATTATAGGTTTTTGAATTTGTGTTGGAGTTATTGTCTCTGTTGAATTTTCAATTTCTTCTACCATACGAATATATTCTTCTAGAGGTAAAGAAACTAGATTATCTTCTTCGTCCAATACAAATGTTTCAGTGATTTGTTTAGTGAGTTCAGCATCTGCATATAATTATTTACCGTCTGCTGTTTGATATAAATCACCGGATAACTGTTCAACATTTTGGGTGTTTGCAAAAGTGTTAGTTGGGATTAAACAAAGTAGTAAGACAATAATAAGAGATAATTTTTTCATTTTCTTTCCTCCACTTCCAAATTTTTATTGGCATTGTTCTGATTGTACTATAAAATTATTCTGAATAGTTACACTTTTCCAAAAAAATCTAAAAAAAAAGGAGAGTGTTCCATTTTTATGAAAAGAATAATGTTTTTCGGGTTTTTTATTTTACTCATTGGATGTTCAAACCAACAATTTGCTTCTGAAGAGGAATTTGTTGATTTTGTAAAGTCAACAAAGGATTATGAGAATGTGATTTTCTTAGCAGAGGAGAAAATAGAAGAATACACTATTTATCCAATAATACAAGAAGAGGCCATTAGCTTTTTATTATTAGAGAAAAATAAAAACAACACATTTGAATGGGATGTTATAAGTGATTTTAGGGAGTATGAAATTACATCTGATTATTCTTTTGATATTGCAACAAAAAGTTCAATAAATGTTTTATACGGAAAGGTAAATGACGAAAAAGAAGTAAGTAATGTTTTTTTAAACGGGGAGGCTATTACTTATAGTAAGGACAATAATTTTTTTTACAAAATTTCTAATGGTGAGATGATAGTAGAAGATATTACATTGAACTAGAAGTGTATTTTTATCATTTTGTATTCTTGTTTATTTAGGTTAACAAAAAACCGAAATTTAGATGTTTAAACTTATATTAAAATTCTTAATATAGGATTTTTTATTAGATACTATAAAAGGGATTAAAAAACACACATGGTCTTATTTAAATTATTTAAGGCTCTATCTTCTTAAAAGCAGAAATCATCTTAGTTAATTCAAAATCCCTTATATACAAAAAATAATGCTATCAATATTTTTAACGGTACTCTCAAATCCGCAGACATAAATATGCGATGCGGGATTTGACCTTACTACTGGTTTTAGTATATGGGTTGTTGAAACAATGCTCCTATTTGTTTCAATCTGTTTAAATAAGCTAAAATGATTCACATATAACTTTTCTGAATCTAGAGGTGTGGATATGTCTGCATGTATGGTGCTAATAATGTTGTTTAAACAAATAATTGCTTTTTACGTTGGTAGTAATAGGCGTCTAGACTGTGGATTTTTGGTATCTGATACAGTACCTTCAGAAGCAGCTTACTCAAGAATGGTGACCATCATTAGCGAATCAAACGTGCTAGAAGAAGTGAAAGAAATGATCCTTCATCAGGCTATCTCAGAAGGCTTTATTACTGATGATACAATAGCGATTGATGCGACACACTTTGAGGCCAAAGATCAAGCACCTCCAAAAGAAGAAAAACCAAAAATAGAACCTAAGAAACGTGGGCGCAAATCAAAGGAAGAAAGGGAACAATGGTTGATTGAAAAAACTGAGCGTGAAGCCTCTTTGAAAAGAAAATTGAAGAACAATTGGACGTTCCATTAGAACAACTTCGTGCTGAAATTCCCCAGAATCCAGAATGGGGAGTGAAGAAAAATAGTGAAGGAAAGAACGTTTTTTGGTATGGCTATAAAGCGCATTTAGCTGTTGGCACAAAAAGCCAATACATTCTTCAATCCCTGATTTCTTCTGGCAATTTGAATGACGGAAAAGCAGCGATACCTTTATTAAAAGGAATTCAAGAACGTGTCCCACTTTCCACTATACGTTACAACACCTTGGATGCTGGATATGATTACGAAGCGATTTATACACAGATTCACCGAATGGGTCTACAATCAGTAATTGCCTATAATAAGCGTAATGAGCCTGAGCCAGAAGGTTTTGATAAACATTTCGCACCCACATGTTTCCGAGAACACTCGTACCGTTATGATAGTTTCGATCCGAAATACGAAACACTCAAATATACACGACCAAAGGAATGTAAAGACTGTCCCTTAGCCAATGAAGGTCTTTGTCAAAAGATCTATAAAGTGAAAATCACAACGGATTTAAGAAAATATACCGCACCAGCACGAGGGTCAAAAGCTTGGAAAACCATCTTTAAACAGCGAACTGCGGTGGAACGTGTAAATGCTTATCTTAAATTATATTTTCAACTAAACAATGTACGTTATCGGACTGGAAAACGCGCTAAAGTTCACTTTGACCTAGTTACCTTAGTTTACAATGCTTCAAAATTGGCTGCTGATCGAATAAATGCCATGATAAATCAACAACTAGCTGCCTAAAGTACCATTCTTAATTTCCAAACCAGTTGATTGGAGCGGAAGGCGGCGACTCCTGCGGGAAAAGCGTGGCCAGGTGAGACCCCGCAAGAGCGAAGCGATGAGGAGGCTCACGGACCGCCCGCGGAAAGCGTCCGCCTGTAGTGGAAATCAACACCTATTCAACAGGCATCAACTAAAAAAATTTAAGTAGCTAACATTCTGTGGGTCTGTGTTTCTTTAAAATAATGGATTATGAAATTGATTCTAATATATGTTTTTTTAAAAAACTTGGCTTTTCCCCTTTTTAATTATATAATTTTTTATAAAAATTAAGGAGAAGTACTTATGACATATTATTATTATATTGCAGCTGATCGACCTTTTAAATTTTCTGAAGGACAGCTTGATGCCTGGCAAGTAGATCGTGATATAGAAGATTATATTGATGGGTTCGATGTCCCAATTCAACTTGAAATGTTTAGCCTAGAAAAGGAAAAAGAATTATTCCCTTTATTTTTGTGCATTAAATACCATTTTGAACATTTTCCGACAAGCACTGTTCAAATTGCTAACTATTTAAATTCAAACATTGAAGATTGTACGATTGACAAGAAAAAATCAATTTATTTAAAAGAGTTAACTGATCCAAAGCAACTTGCTCTTGATGTAGGAGAGCTGATAACAATCAAAAATTAAACCTCGCATATTTAAGTTTGTATTTTTATTTGTGCATAATCTTTCATAAAAGAATCGTATGAACTTTCATTTGTAAAAGTAAATTGGTTGTCTACGATAAATGTCGCAAATTGTATAAATCCCTCGTAGATTGCTTTTCTATAAATTAGTTTCGGAATTTTTTTCGTTTGGTCTCATTCTCGTTATGATAAGTTGAAATGAAAATAATATAATCTTCGCCAGACACTTGTATTTTCACGTCAAATATTGAATCTAGAAATTCAATTTCATACTGTTTGTTTTCTGGAAAATATAGCGGTTCCATTAATGTTTGCCACGTCAAGAGCAAGTCTGTGGTGTCCATATTTTTGAAAATATGGACTCTCCATTATACGAAAGCTCAACTGAACCTTCTAAATAGTCACCTTCATTTTCAAGAAGTGTATTATTCGCAAATTGTACCGTTTTTTGATTTGTAATTGATACAAATTCTAGTGAATCAAATGGTGATTGAATATTTAATATGTATGTTTCCATCAATGCTAGGTTCTACTTCATCAAGCTACTCCTATTTTAATTCTTTTTTTCAATCTCTAAACTCTCTAAACAATACGTTCAGCTCACTTTCATCATAATAGCCTTCGTCACTTATAAATTTCTCTACATCAATAGTACCATCACCTAAAAATTCAACTTCCCACCTTTGACCAGGAACGACTATTTCAATCATAATTGCTTCTTTTCTGATTTTATTTAACTTATAATAAATGTTTTTATCTTCTAGTTTATTTAAGAAGCTTAATAAGTTTCCAAGCTAAAGTGTCTCCTGTTTATATTTAAATGTTTTATCAATTTGTTCTCTATCATAATCTAAAATCCAAGCATTAAATGTTTCATATAGTGGATATAACTTTCTTTGATCTTTAGCAACAACATCTAATCCGCGATCATCGTATAAATGATAAAGTATTTTTTCATTTGGATGTAATAAATATACTGCTGAGGCTAGACAATTTATACCACCAATATCGGCTAAGATAATTTCACGAATGATTGTTTCTTCTGGCCAATCAATATCATTTAGTGACCAGTATAATTCATAATGACTTATTTTTTCTCCATCTAACTCATACTCGTTTAATACTTTTTCCTGGGGATCTACAATTTGAAGTCGCTTTATTGTTTCTTTTATTTCCTTCTCATCGTATAAATCAATTCTTAATAGCCAGTCTTTTTTCGGTAAAGCATGAAATATTGTGAATGCTCGTTCAACAGCCCTATTCACATAGACCGGATTTGGATGCTCTTTTCTCCTTATACCTTTTTTAATATATACATCCTCTTCTCCGCCAATTCCAAAACGGATCCCTACAGGAGCTGTATAAAAAATAGGATTTTCAAGAATAGGCATTCCCATTTCTGTTATTGTTTTATGAAATCTATTGATTAAATTCATTCCGATACCTTCTTTGCATATATACTTGTACTAAATACTACTTACAGTAAAACTTCATATTTTCCTTTTCCATATAAAATCCATATAATCATTACTATTTCCTATACACATTTATAATTAGAAGGTAATATAAGAATCTAGTATAATCCTTCTATTTCAAGTGATCCACAAGTAAAGCATCTTTTTATAACGAATTTCCCTTGCACCACAACCTAATTATTATCCATTTTATAGCTCAAATAATTCTCAGTCAATTCTTAATCGAAAGCACAAAAAAAGCCTGCAAAAGTATATCACACTTTCACAAGCTCATTTAATTAATTTATAACTCAATTTCAACAGTCATTTCAGACTTGAATTCCATCTCCAACTTTTCAGGATGAACAATAATTTTTCAACCAGCCGCCTTACAAGCTGCTCATCAGGTGGAACAGGGGGACAGGAAAGTCGCCCACACATTTTTTGACATTTCTGTTAACGAATGTGTGCACAATATTCCTGTCCCCTTGTTCCAACACAGTAACAGTCGCAAAAATGTACCATCTCCAACATGTTTTTTACCACAAATCGCCACGGAATTTACCACTTGATGCCAACAAATTTACCACACTAGAAGAACATCAACGATTCTAACTAAAAGCCTAATCCTCTATATCTTTAACGAGGGAGTAGGCTTCTGGTCTGCAATTGAGCCACTTTTGATATATTAAATACTATTGAATAGTATGGTTGTACTGCACAGCAAAGATCATATATAAGTGATAACCCTTGTTCCACTAAAGCATATTTCACTAACTAGCTGCCATAACGCGTTGTTTTGGGCAAATTATGCTTTAAAGGTACTTCCAAATGTAGTTACTGTATGTGTTAATCAGGAAATCATCATGATCGCTTACCCCTTATTGAATTTCTCAAGCAAGGAGCTATCTTGAATATATGAATTCATCATGCTTCCCCATTTCAAGTTTCGGAAGCCTAATAACCATTACCCCAAACTATGAAACAGAAAAACCACCCTTGGAATAGGATGGTTTTGTTTATGATTGATTGAAGAACGGTAATTACCTACTCGGCAGACTCTTTGCGGAGTGAAGGGAACACCTTCGAATACAATTCAATCTTCATTTCTTCAATACTAGTAAACCTCTTGCTTTTATCTGGAGAAATTGCTCTTGAAATAAATTCCTTCAATGCTTCATTGGTTTCACGATGATACCCGGTCGTTCGACCAGTAAGTATAAAATAAATTACTTTTCCAAGTGCATAAGTCTCGTGTCTCATTTCATAATTCTCGAAACCAACTGCAGTCAAGTCAGTGTAATCATTAATAGCTCCTTTGATTTCTGTTCCCTGTCTAGTCAAAGTGCTATTAGGTCGTTTTACCAAGCCAAAATCGGAGACCTTTAAGAAGGAAGCCCCATCGCCATAATGCTTCACTAAAATATTCGTGTAACTGATATCCCTATGGAGTATTCCTGTTGAATGAATATAGTCGAAAGCTCGAATTAATTGTTCTACATAAACTCTTCTTTTACTAAACATCAGTGTAGAATTGCTCCGGTTTATGTATTTAGATAATGTCTCATCTGCATATTCCATAACATACTCATTATTCTCATCTTCATAGGAATAAGCTTTGATGACAAACGGACTATCCAAGGTTCGAAGATCGTTAAATTCATTCTTAAATCGCTCCAGCTCATCAGGTCGCAAATCATCTTCCGCTCGCTTAACGGCGAAGTAAGAATTATAATGTGGATCTTTATACTTTAATACCTTTGCGTATGAACCCTTGCCAATAAATTTCAATTTTGCAATGGCACTTGGTATTGTGCCTGGAATTGTCATGGTATCAACTAAAGTGAAAATAGGCTTGTCCTCTATGATATCTATTGGTGGGAAATCCTCAGGGATAGGACTTCCTCCACTAGTAGATAAAAAAGATCTACATTTGCTCATAATTTCTTCATAGTAGCCATTAATCTCAAAAGCAAAGTCACCTTTAAGTGTAGCTTGTATTACTCTTTCCTGTTCAATTAAATCAATGAGATCTCGACTTGCATCTGCATTATAATGTCCTCCGCCGCTTGCGTAGCGTTTCTGGTTCATAAATGCAAACAGATCATTAAACTGCATATGAAATATTGCAAACAACTCTTTAAGCCTTTCATTAGCAATATTATCGTAGAATCCTCGGAAAAGAGCCACTTTATCTGATAGGTGTCTTGAAGCCACTTGATTTAGTTTTAATTGTAGGTAGTTAGTTGGATCAGTAATATAGATCTCCTCCGTCAGTAATGTATCTGGGGATAATAACCACATTTTCATTATACTAAATAAATACTTTTTTTCACCACTTATTAGGGCAACTGTGGGAACTCATTGCAAATCTCATAGATATGTGTCGGGTATTACATATAAAATGCCCTTATGGCTACCTCATAAGTAAATGGGGCTTCATAGCTGTGAATGGGTACGTTTCATCCTTGTAAGCTTCCGTTATTTGAATAATTTATTCAGATTTTAGCCATACAAAAGCCAAACGTCTCGCTACTTATTACCTATACATATTAGTTTCTTGAATTACATCTCTAATTTTCTTTCGGATTTCATTGGAGCAAACAGAGTCGCCTCTCTTAAAGATATTATCAAATATTGCTGGGCTGACATACTTTCCAAGCTCTAATAATTCAGGATTAACAAATTCATCTTTATAAACTGCTTTTAAAAATCTGTTTAATCCACTGATAAGGACATCTGCAGATTGAATCCAAGGACTTTCCTTCGATTCCTTAAAACATATATTCTTTAAGTGACTAAAACCCATAAGAAGGCTTGAACCATCTGTCAGTGGAAATTCAAAGCGGTCAGGCTGTGAATATAATCTATACAGCTCTGCATACCCTCTTTCATAAGCCTTAGTTTTATCGTGTATAATCGAAAGGCGATGTTTTTTTGCACTTGCGTATTTCTCCAAAATCGTAATAAAAGAGATAAATGCTGGTACATTTAAACTTGCTCCTGCATTGTTGGGCAAGAAGGTGTGACTGCTTTTTTCGGAAGAAGTGTTATCCTCAATTGTGCTCAATGCTCCTGATAATTTATCCGCCAAGTCAGTTTCCCTCGCATCCCGTAAAGCCTCACAAATAGATTTCAAGGAGCCCTCCATCTGTTCTGGCTCTAATATTCGGTAAGCTTTTCGCAAATTCTTCTAAGACTCCAAAAGGGAGCCTGTACACCTTTTCAGCAAGTCTTTTTTTCAAAAGGTTGTCGTAAGTATAGCGGTTATTCACTTTTTTGTTATATAGTGGGTCAAGAAAAGTCTCAATAATTTTTGCCGCGATGCAATATTTCTTTTCTGCAACAACTACAGTTTGTCTGCAACCAATCTCCCACAATTGATTAAAGAAGTTACTGAAATAAGCTTGATTGCGTTTATTTCCAGTTAGATTAGTACCTTTCAATTCCCCTTCAACTTTCAAGGTCTGAGCTACATTTGCTATTAGCGTTGTGTCCCTCAATCGCGCATTCGGAACTATCCATCCTCCTACAACGTAGAACGGCTGATCTAAATCCAAGTAGTTGGATCCACTGTTTCCCGCCTCGTCAACAAATACAGTATAATGACCTTCGTGGAAAAAACAGCATTTTTTATATTTAAGTCCACTCCCACAAATGCAAGGGTCATTACGTCTAATGTTAGTCATAATAAAATCCTCCGTATTATATTCACGAATCTCTTATTAAAATAATACCAGAAGATAGCAAACATTTGTTATTATTTCCCATAATTATAGCAGTCTTTGCTGCGTAGTATCCGTCTATTTCGCAATCTAGCATATATATTGGACCATACACAAGGAGACAGTCCATTAATTTCCATTAAATGTTCGTTGAAAATCAACGATTATTCCATCCCAAATTCAATCCTAACAAACCGCCTCACAATGGTTAGCATGAAGTGTCAGTAATAGATCCACTGCGTTACTACTTGGAGACTATAAATTAAATTCATCGACATCACCCGCTTTCTGGCTTTTCAGATCAATACGAACTAATATTTCTTTTGCTTTAGTATCTAATTCAGTTGTAGTGATGAAGGCATCCTTAGAGATTCTCAAATGCTCTCCATCCGTTTTACGTGCTCCTTTAAATTTATCCTTTTCAAACATTCTTCGAATAATTTCCTCACTTACACCTAGTTTTTCAGAAACTTCACTTGGTTTGTAGTAAAGTTTATCTTCTTTAAATTTCGGGTTACCAGTATCTCCCGCAGTAAGTAACGAGGCTTTCACTTTACTACGTGTATGCTTTTCCATAGTCAACCTCCACATAAGAAACATAATAGTTCTGTTCACTCAGAATTAATTCTACTGAAACCTCCATAATTTTCACAAAATACATTTTAAAGATAACCATTTCTATTACTTTATAAATTGGCTTTGTTATCGTTTAGTTTGATTTTAATACGGAAATTAGAACTCATTGATAACAAAATCAATTAAATTTATATCATCAGCTGATAAATTAAATTGGTTTCGAACCTCTTCGTACGTGCCGCCTTTCTTAACTTGTTCAATTGCTTTAGCCAGTATTTCATCTTCACTATATGTATGTTTCTGTGCTTCTTTCATATCTAAATAACCTCTATCCAATTGTACCAAATCAACAATGAAGATTAACAGAGTCAACAAATAAAAGAAGAATGAGACGTGTATACTTCTTATGTCCCGTTCTTCACTCTTCCTCTATCCACTTTTTCATCGCTGGATCTTGCTTTATTATTTTTTCAATTATATTATAAAGTCCTTTGTCTTGGACGTTGGCTTTTCGTTCGTTCACATGCTTCTCTACTTCCTTTTTGAACTTTTCATTCAAGTGTGTTCCCCCTTTTATTTTCCTAACGTATTCTTCCCTTGCTTTACGATTTCCAAAGATACGTGTAGCTAAATAACCTCGCAATCCTAGACGTACTAGAATATCATCAATAGAGATATTGATGTCCCTTAGATAGATCCATTTCTGACTTGATAGGTGTACATAGATTACGTAGCCACCCTCTGCCACGATTTCAACGATTTCGTGCCACAGAATAGTTTTCGATCACAGCCTCCATAATGTTAGTTGCTACGTACCGTTTTTTCTATTCTTGTCTAGTCGATTTAAAATTAATTATTAAGAAAAATATTTAATGATAATAATAATAATGAAATTCGGAAAGATAAATAAAAAAGAAAGGAGCTCTATAAAATGAGTATGCCAAACATTATTCGAATAATTTTATTGGTAGCCCCTTGGCTTTCAGTTCCTGTGATACCTATAAAATCCTTTAAGCAATTTCTTCCTGTTACTCTTTTTGCTTCAACGCTTGTAACTGGGCTATGCGCACTAGCAGTACCTTATAAATGGTGGGTTGTAGAAGGTGGTTTAAAAAATAAGCTCCTTAATGACGGAAGTTTTATATTAGGACCATTTTTTATTGGGACAATATGGATTTTCCACTTTACGTTTGGAAATTTCAAACGTTATCTATTAATAAACTTGCTCATCGATTTGTTTTTTTCTTACCCTTTAAACTGGATATTTCAAAGAATGAAACTTTATAAATTAGTACACTTCACACCAAAACATATATTTCCTATTTTTACATTGTTCGCATTGACGATCTATGGATATAAATTATTATTAAGTCGTTTGAAAATTTTTATTTACTAATATTTAGAGGTTGCCTCGTTTGGCAACCTCTTATTTACTTTCTATATATGACTTGGATAGTGACCGACAGATATGATGTAGTCTGTTTGCCATATCTTTTTTATTTTAAGTGCTAGCGAACCATATATAGATATTATCAGAACTAGTTCAATTATGCAGCACGTAAGGTGAAAGTGTGTAATATCTTAACCCTGATGATAACTCTAAAACCATAAATATCTATTAGATACTAAATAACAACCCACTATTAATTAGAAGATCTTTTAGGCTTCAAAAAAAACAACCAAGACCAATTCAGAAGAAAGAATATGAACTCTTTACTATTCCTTAATTTCCAGCACTAATTTTTCTGAACATAAGCTTTAATCATTTTCCTATCTTTCTTCTCCTCTAGTAAAGTATGGCCATTGTGCTCACACCATGAAGGTAAATCCCTAACAAATTGTGAATCAGTTGCTGTTACTTCTAAAATTTGTCCTTTTCCCATTTCTTTTACTGCTTTTGCTACACTTATAATAGGTCCTGGACATTGAAGGCCGCTGGCATCTATTTTTACATCTGGTCTAAACTCTTGACAATCAACTCGTGCCACACCGGAGTCGTCCGTTTTCATATCACAGTCTTTCTTTTTATTGCTATGCACTGAAGAGTAAGTTTTCCAGCCACCATCTAAATTTTTCACTTTAAACCCATTTTCCTGAAGGATACGTGTAGCTAAATAACCACGTAGCCCTACTTGGCAATTAACATAAATCTTTTCATTTTTCGGAAGTTCTGTTAACCGCTCCCGGATATCATCAATTGGAATATTAATGGCCCCTTCGATAAAGCCCATTTCTAACTCGATAGGTGTGCGTACATCGACTAACGTAGCACCATTTGCCACGATTTCATCAATTTCATGCCACTGAACGGTTTCGATCACACCTTCCACAATATTGGTTGCTGCGTAACCTAGCATATTAACAGGATCCTTAGCTGAAGAATATGGAGGTGCATAGGCTAGCTCTAAGTCAGCAAGGTCTACGACGCTTAAGCCACCTTTAATGGCTGTTGCAATCACATCGATCCTTTTATCGACTCCATCCTTTCCAACCGCTTGCGCTCCATAGATTTTGCCTGTTTCTTTATCAAACACTAGTTTTAATGCAATCGGTGCTGCACCAGGGTAATAGCCGGCATGTGAGCTAGGATGAAGATGGATAACTTCGTACGGAATTCCTAAACGCTTTAATGTTTTTTCATTATTTCCAGTAGTTGCCACTGTATAATCTAAAACTTTAGCAATCGATGTTCCAAGTGTACCGTTATATTTAGCTTTCTTTCCGTAAATATTATCCGCCACAAGTCTGCCTTGCCTATTCGCTGGCCATGCGAGTGGAATCATCGTCGGCTTCCCGTTAATATAATCCTTTACTTCAATAGCATCACCAATCGCATAAATATTTGGGTCGTTTGTTTGTAAATAGTCATTTACTTGGATTCCTCCACGTTCTCCTACCTGAAGGCCAGCGTTAATAGCAAGTTCATTCTCTGGGCGAACGCCAATCGATAAAATAATGAGGTCGGTCTCCATTCGCTTACCGTTATTTGTAACAACAATCTTTCCTTCGCTTTCAAAAGACTCGACCCCATCGCTTAAAACAAGGTTGACTCCCTTTTCTTCAAGATGCGTATGAATGATGGATGCCATTTCATAATCTAACGGGGCCATCACTTGGTTAGCCATTTCAATAACCGTAACATCTATCCCTCGTTCATGAAGATTCTCTGCCATTTCTAAACCGATAAATCCACCACCAACGACAACCGCACGCTTTGGTTTTTCGTTATCAACATAAGACTTAATTTTGTCTGTATCTGGTATGTTTCTCAAAGTAAAAATAGCCTTTGCTTCGTTCAGCCCCTGAATTGGCGGAACGATTGGACGTGCCCCAGGTGAAAGCACCAAATCATCATAAGATTCTTCATACGCATTCCCTGTTTTAAGATCTTTGACTTGGACCGTTTTTGTTTCACGATTAATTCCAATAACCTCACTAAGGTTACGGATGTCCAAATTAAACTTTTTTGACATTCCTTCTACTGTTTGAACTAATAGTTTTTGGCGATCTTTGATCTTCTCACCAATGTAATAAGGCAAGCCACAGTTAGCAAATGACATATATTCTCCTTTTTCAAATAGGACAATCTTTGATGTTTCATCTATTCTTCTTAAGCGAGCAGCTGCTGTGGCACCGCCTGCGACTCCACCGACAATAACAATTTTCTTACTCATTATTTTTCCCCCTAGTTAGTTATCAATTACCTTACAGGGTATATACCCTGTATAGTATATTACGAGGTTACTCTCTTCTTTGATGTGATTTAAATCACAGTTAGCTTTTTTTATTTTAATTTTATAAAGCTAACCTACGAATGAAGAAAATCAATATAGAAACTAGAGATTAAACACTATAATATCGAATTTTAAAAGAGCTTGAAAAAACAACCGAATCTCAACAACCGGTTGTTTTTTCAAGCTCTTATTTTTCTTCATTATTGTATATCAATGGCCGTGTTCTTCTTCAGCCGCAATAGCAATAGCTTTTGTTTCATGAACGGTTCCATATGGATGCTGAGGTGGCGCATAGATAGAGTACAGCTTAAGTGGTTGATTTCCCGTATTGGTCAAATTGTGCCATTTACCAGCTGGTATCACAATCGCATAATCGTCATATACTTTTTCTTCAAAATCTAATCGTTCTTTGCTATCACCCATTTGAACAACTCCTTGCCCTTGTTCAATACGTAAGAATTGATCAAGAGTTGGATGAATTTCTAAACCAATATCCTCTCCAACATCAATACTCATCAAAGTGACTTGCAAATGATCTCCTGTCCATAAAGCGGTACGGAAATTGTTATTTTGATTAGTCACTTCTTCTATATCTACTACAAACGGTTCTGCCCCATAATCCATTATTTCACTTGTAAGTTCTGCATCTAACGAACCAAATCGTGTAGCGTTCTCTTGCTCACCATTTAGAGCCCATCTAAACACATTTTGTATTTGTGGATGCCCTATAAGTTGGGAACTCTTTTGATACTCTTCATAACCCTCTACTTCTAGCTCATAAGCCTTTTGTAAACCATCTCTATAACTCTGAAAAGGAACGTGATCGATCTGATACATAGGTAGGATACCAGTAAGATCGGTATAAAGATTGGTGAAATGAGTTAAATGGGCTTTGTTCCCTTCTAAAGCCTGAAGAATATCAATTTTATGTTTTTTAGACGGTGCAGCATTGGCTAACTGTCTATAAAACTTAATGGCTTTGGCCTCCCGTTTAATCCCTTCAAGTATTGCTTCAAAAGCTTGGTCATCCTGCCCGTGATGATTTCTTGTCATAAAGTCTGGATTATATATGGGTGTGTTAGCATTAGCGTAATATGGATATGGATTTGTGTTAGAATAATACATTTCATTCATTCCCTTCAATGGTTTATCAAACTTATCATATGCCTATGTGAAGAGAATGGACTACTAATGAATATACTTAATTAAAAAAGGGCATTTGATTAGTTTAATAACTTTTTAGTTTTTTTGCACAAAAGAAAAATAGAATAGGATCTACTCCTAATCTATTCTTTGTGTAACTACTAAAGAAAAAATCATAATTGGCTTTTGAATTCACTCTTTTTTTGCCCGACAAATTGAATAACATGAGACAAGCCATTATGTAAGTCTCCTTCTTGTCGGACAACCTCTCCCATAAAAAAGTGAACAATACGCCAATCAGAAAAAACATTTAGAAATTCTTCGGGTTTGTATAAAAGCTCTAAGTTCTGAGGGCCACCACTATTATATGGTATTTGATAATGCGAATACACTTCCGTAATAAAATAACCACCTGGTTTAACTGACTCTTTCACTCCTTGTAGTGTTTTCTTACGTAACACTTCTGGAAAGTGCCCAAAAATACAGACGATCTCATCCCATATGTTTTGTCGCCAAACAGCTTCATTTAGATCAACCAGTTGCGTATTAACTTTTACACCTTTTTCATCTGCTAATTTATTCGTTTTTGATAAGCCTGATTCAGCATAATCCCAAGCTGACACGTTCATTCCTTGTTCAGCTAAGAATACAGCATTACGCCCTTCACCTTCTGCAATAGCAAGAGCGTCACCTGATAATGGAAGTTTTCTCTGCACTTCCGCTAAAAACACGTTTGGTTCTGTTCCATATACGTAGCTCTCATTTTGAAAACGCGTGTTCCATAGGTTCATTTTCTATCTCCTAAACTGTATCTTATAAGAAGTAACACCCTATAATCAGAATAGACATATAGGGTGATAAAACGATTAACGAATCACGACAAAATTGCCTGTTCCCAATACATTTTTCGTATAATCTATTTTGACATTATTGAAATAAACCTTATCTTTCTCAGAAATTAAAAATTGAATACCATCCTGTGCAATGATTACATCATTTTCTAAAGCTGACTCTTCCAGAGCCAGACGAAGTTGAGGTCCTCCTCAACCAATCCCCATAGTTAAACGGATAAAGGGTTCTATTCCTTGTTTAATTGTATCTTGAATTTCACTTAAAATCTTTTCGACTGCTGTGGGTGTTATTTTAACCATCTAATATACCCTCCCTCTAAAAAGTTATAGTTTAATTATATGATTTAACAATGTCACTTCTTTTATAAAACCTAATGTTGTACCTCCCTTTTAAAGAAGAAAAAGGGAACCAACCCGGTTCCCTTTTCTTTTATATTTAGCCTTTTTTAATCCAGAACCTTAATACACCATCTTCTTCCGTATCTGATAATAACTCATGACCACCAGACTTCGCCCATGCTGCAAGGTCATTTTTTGCTCCTTTATCAGTCGCATGAATTTCTAGCACTTGACCTGAATCAAGTTCCGTCATAGCTTTCTTTGTTCGAACGATTGGCATAGGACATGCTAATCCTTTGGCATCTAATACTTTATCTGAGTTCATTTATAAAACCTCCAGTTATTTATTTCTAATTTATTATCGTTTGTTATCTTACTGCACAACGGTTTGGCCCAATTTCCATTTCACGTTGTTTCTCTTCATCTGGTGTAATTTTACCCATATTGGTTTCACGAATTTCTTGATACGCGTTTGGTTGTGGCGGTAAGTTTTCTGTCACCATTGATCTAAACTCATTTTCATCTTCAATGTTTAAACCATGATTTTGAGCAAATAGTGTGCCTAGTTTTTCTGCAACACTTCCATCTTCATTTAACTCTTCGATGATCATAAAGTGAGCCGGTAAAACAATCAACTCTTCTGATAGTTCTCTATAACGCTTATAAAGCGACTCACGTAAATCTCCTACCCAATCTTCAGCGAGTCCTGCTAGGTCAGGTCTTCCAATTGAATCAATGAAGAGAATGTCTCCGGATAATAGGTATTTTTCATCGATAACAAATGAAGTCGATCCGATTGTATGACCAGGTGAGTATAGCGCATGAATGTTGATCGTTGAGTTTCCGATCACTACGTCATTCCCACCTTCAAGTGCCGCATATTCAAACACTACTTCACCAGCGTCTTTTGGAGGTAACCAGTACGTTGCACCAGTTGCTTCGGCAATTTTTCTTCCTCCAGAAATATGATCAGCATGTAAATGAGTATCAAATACGTGTGTGATTTTTGCATTGATTTCTTTAGCAAAGTTCACATACACATCTGCCATACGTGTTGCATCGATAATCGCAGCTTCCCCATTTGAAACAACCATATAAGATAGACAGCCTTTACCTAGACGGACAAATTGATATAGCTCACCACCGTCTTTTAGGTTCCCTACTTTAACTGGCTCTAAATATTCACTCCAAGTCTTCATTCCGCCTTCAAGATAAGAAACATCTAGTCCTTCATCAGACAACATCTCTGCTACCATCATCGAAGAACCTTCTTTCGCACAAACGACTAAGACTTCTTTATCTGCTGGAATTTTATCCATGATTTCTTCTACGCCATCTAATAGTTCAAAATAAGGAATATTAAAGTAATCAAAGTTCTCTCCTTCAATCTTCCAATCAGCGAAATCCCCTTCATTACGAACGTCTAGAATAAATAGCTCTTTCTTTTCAATTACTTTTCTTGCTACTTCTTTTGAATTCATCGCTTTTACTAACATTTAATATACCCCCTATAGTATTTTTAAGTTTAAAAAAATTTTAATTAAAACGTTAATGTTACATCCGCATCCTTGGCGAATTCTAAGAACGTAACGGCTCCACCCACTTCAATTCCATCAACAAATGCATCTTTTTCTAGTTCCATAACATCCATTGTCATTTGACAACCAATCAATTTAACACCCATTTCTTGTGCCATTGCCACGAGTTCAGGGATCGCTGGAACATTTGCTTTCTCAAAACCCTTTTGGTAATGCTCTTTCCCCTCTGGCATTGGTAATTGACCGTATGCTTCTTTATGAATTAGGTTTAGACCTTCAAAGGTAAAGAATATCGCTACCTCTTGGTCTGTTGCAGCTGCAGCTGTTGCCACATTGAAAACTTTGTAGGCATCAAATAACCCACCATTGCTTGCGATAATCGCTAATTTTCTACTCATCTTCTTTCAACCTCCTATTACTTTCTCAATGCTGACATAATGCTATTCGGATCATAACCAACAACCCACTGGCCGTTCACTTCCGTTTGTGGAACCCCTAATTGACCTGTTTTCTCTACAAGTTGCTGCATAATGGCAGGATTTGTTTCTACATTCACTTCACGATAGGAAATGTTTTGATCTGCTAAAAAGTTCTTTAACATCACACAATAACGACAACGATTAGATGTATAGACAGTAATCTGATTCATAGTTGATTCCTCCTATTTACTGAGACTATCTGTTGGATGAGTCCATTCACTCATGCCAGGTACGACATTAATCACTTTTTTAAATCCTGCATCGGTTAACTTTTGTGCGGCTAAATCACTACGGCTTCCAGTACGACACACAACATAAATATCTGCATCCTTGCTTAGTTCATTTAAACGATTCTCAAGCTCACCAAGTGGAATGGATTTTGTCCCAGGAATATGATTGAAAGCATATTCAGCTGATTCACGTACATCTAACACTAGAATATCTTCTTTGTTAGCTAACTTTGCTTGAAGTTCCTCGTTGTTTACAACATGTGGGTGTTTCTTCTCTTCTTTCTCTTCCCCAGTCGCCTTACGAAGATAATGTTTTAACACATCGCCCTCTTCAACCGTTCCTAAATATTGATGTCCAGTGCTCTGTGCCCACGCCTTAATATCAGCAGTTGATCCTTTATCTGTTGCTTGAATTTCTAATACTTTTCCTGGTTCGAGCTCATTCATCGCTTTTTTTGTACGAACGATTGGCATTGGACATGCTAATCCTTTTGCATCTACTAGTTGATCAAATTTAATAGTTTCCATAAATAGTCCTCCTTAGAATGAATACCTATATAGGTATAATAAACTTCAAAAAATTTTACTGAACGTTCCCTTCCCAGTTCATCATGCCTCCAACCATATTGGTAGCATGAAACCCGTGACTGGACAGAAACTCAGTGGCTCTTCCACTTCTAGCACCAGAGCGACAAACAATAATATATTCTTTCGTTTTGTCTAGTTCATGTAGACGAAATTCTAGTAATCCAAGCGGGATGTTTACACTCCCAGGTATATGCCCTGCTGCTACCTCATCCGTTTCACGAACATCAATAATATTGGGGTTAACGAGACGTTCTACTTCTTTAGGTGTGATTTCTTTCATAACTGATTTCCTCCTAACGTTAGTTCCAAGCGCTCATACCGCCTTTTACGTTTGTGATTTTTTGAAAGCCCATTTTCCTTAACACTTTTGTTGCTTTATTGCTGCGCATTCCACTCTGGCAAATAACTACAACTTCTTTCTCTTTTGATAACTGGCTTGCCTTCTGAGAAAGCTCATGAAGAGGAATATTTTTAAATGTGTTAATTTTATTTCTAGAAAACTCACCAGATGTTCTTACATCAATAAATTGAACATCTTTTCTCTTTAACTCTTTTTTAAGCTCACTCGCTGAAATTTGTTTTACACCTTTAACAGGCATGAACTTATTGATTAAAAAGAATGCTACTAGGCCAACAATTATTATATTAATGATTACGTCCACTTTGTACCCCCTTGGGTAAAACTTATTAAATAAATAAGTTCACATTTCCTTCTTCAGCATCTGCTAGATATGCAGCTACTCCCGCGTATTCTAATCCATCAATTAATTCATTTTGCTGCAGTCCTAAAAGGTCCATCGTCATCGTACATGCCACAAGTTTGACTCCTTGTTCTTTAGCCATATCAATTAGATCCGGTAAAGGCATTGCATTATGCTTCTTCATGACATGTTTAATCATTTTAGGACCCATACCAGCGAAGTTCATGTTTGAAAGTCCCATGTTATCTGCTCCTCGCGGCATCATTTTAGCAAACATTTTTTCCAAGAACCCTTTTTTTACTGTTACTTGTTCTTCTTTTCTAAATGCATTTAATCCCCAAAATGTTGAGAAGATTGTTACTTCATGATCATAAGCTGCAGCCCCGTTTGCGATAATAAAAGCTGCCATTGCTTTATCATAATCACCGCTAAATAAAATAATCGTTGTTTTCTTTTTGTCTGTCATGTTGCTCTCCCCTTTGTCATTTATATTTATCTATACCCTATCAGGTATGTTTCCGATTAAAAAAATTTAACCTAGCCTTTTTTAATCCAAAACTTTAAAACTCCATCTTCCTCTACATCTGTTAGTAATTCATGACCACCTGATTTTGCCCAGGCAGCTAAATCATTCTTGGCCCCTTTATCAGTCGCATGTATTTCTAAAATTTGCCCAGCTTCTAATTCGTTGATTGCCTTTTTAGTACGCACAATTGGCATTGGACAAGCTAACCCTTTTGCGTCTAGAACTTTATCTGCTTTCATATTGTTTCCTCCTAAATATCATTTATACATATACCCATACAGGTATTATATCTGATTAAAAAAAATTAGTCAACCTATTTCTTAGCTAATAACAACTTTCTTTACTTAACTAACCGAGTACCTATAGGGGTATATTAACTTATTTTTATTGCCGCTGTCAACCTTTTATATTTATCTTTTTACCTGCTTTTCACTAACAAGTTAACAGCTTCCTGGATGGATTTTTCTGTATCTTCCCCATTTTCGATCTGCTCTCTGACACAGTGCTCCAAATTGGTACTAACAACAACACCAATTGTCCGGTCTAGCGCATTTCTTGCTGCAGAAAGTTGAACAACGAGATCCTTACAATCCTTTCCTTCTTCCATCATTCTTAGGATAGCTTTCACTTGCCCCTCTATGCGTTTCACTCTATTTTTCATTTGATCAGTGTATTCCATGAATTTCCCTCCTATCTGTGCAAGCCATTTGCTTACTATAATATTTATCTTCTAAATAATATCCAGCTACTTTAACACCTTTACTTTTTAAAAAACGAGCGCTTATCGTTACATCTAATATATCTGAACCAATAATACAAACAGGTTTCCCTTCAAGATCAGGTAAATTCCTTTTTATATAAGGCAAAGGAATATTATAAGAACCGTTGATAGGCGTTTTATGAGCCTGAAGATAACCTCTTACATCGAGTAAAATCGTTTTTTCATCACTGAAATGGTCTATATCCATGCGCGCTAATCCAATCACTGGCACAAATCTTCTATATAAAATATTTGATCCTATTAATAATAGCACAATTATGAAGATGGTCATATCGTTAACCTAAGAAGTATCTAATTTGTTACTTCCCCTTCCCAAGCAAGCATTCCACCTTTTACATTAATTAAATTTTGATACCCAAAATCTTTAAGTTTATTTAAGGCTTGTAGGCTTCTATTCCCGCTTCTACATATAATCACAACGGTTTTATCAGCAGGAATTAGATGATAATTGCTTTCTAACTCACTAAGAGGAACATTAATCATTCCCTCTATATGGGACTCTTGAAATTCGTGAGGTTCTCGTACATCAACATAGAAAACGTCATCAGATGCATTCGTCATCATGTTGGCAAGTTGTTCTGTACTCACTTGTTCTACCCCTATTGTGGGAATTAACTTATAGCCAATAAAACCGATAATGAATACAAGCGGCAAAATATAGGAACTATATTTCTTCATTACCTTAACCCCCTTTGCTCTTTATATTTTGTATATTATACCCCTTAGGGTATAAAGTCAAGGAGTGTTAACAAAAAAATAATAAATACCAAACAATACCAATATAGCGGTAATGATGAATGTCATATAGAAGATAATTTTATACGAAGAATGAAACGTTTGGCTATTTATAGCCTTTCGATTTCGGTAATAAACAAATGTAGCAAAAAAAATGGTTAATAGCCCCATCAAAAGAGAAAATAAACTAATAAACATTGCAATTGTATTGTCTAAGAACTCATTCATTGGTGTATTAAAGTGTAGGGTTGTTGCTAAGAATCCTACTCCAATAATAGCAATGGCTGTTCTAATCCAAGCTAAATACGTTCTTTCATTTGCTAAGTGTTGTTGAATATATTTAGATTCATCGATTGATTCATTTGGATAGACCTCCTAACTTGTAAAACAAGCCTCTTGCTACTAAGTTAGACTTTTCACAAGAGACTTTATATGCATCAAATGCTTTTATCGATAGCAAAAATCAGTCTTTTCTCGATATCCGCAGCTATTCCATTTAAATCTTCATCATTTACATACTGTATTAATGAAGTAGGTTTTGGCATTCCAATTTTCGTTTTTCCATTATCGTTATACACTACTATCTTACAAGGCAGGAAGTACCCAACCATTTTATTTCTATCTAATACTCGTTTCGCTTCTTGGGGGTTACATACTTCTAACACTTTATATGGATCGTTAAATTCCAATCCTTTTTCTTGTAACTTTGCTTGGATATCAAATTCCCACAAGACTCCAAATTGCTCTTCCATCAAATTTACTTTTAACTTCTCAATTGTTTCTTCCATTCCACTTACTGTATCGACAGTATAATCAAACATAATTTTCTCTCCTTTATGAGTTATTGGTACCAGTAAAAACAACGTATTACTTTTTGCATTGTTAACTTTTTAAAAAATAGACACCTTATTTAGAGAACAACTTTAAGAACCAATTAATTCTCAAGCGGAAACACCCTTTCCAATTCCCCTGACTCGACATGAAATAAACATCCTAAAACTTCTATATCAGTCCCGTATTCCTTATAAATAGGGTGCTCCATTAATCTTTCGACTTGTTTTAAAACATTTAGCTTCGTTAATTCATCCAATGAAACTGGTTCTATCTTCGTACTTTTATCAGGTAGACTAGCGCGAACTCTTGAAATCCAACCCTGGAGCTCCTGCTCATCGTTCTCTAACCAAGCGGCCTTTACGCCTCCGCAGTCGGTATGACCTTTAATGACAATCTTTTTTACCTTTAAGTGTTTCAACGCATAATATAGACTAGCCGAAAAGCTTTCATCTTCCGTTACCACTTGATTAGCAATATTTCGATGGACAAACATGTGTCCTAAAGGCATTTGCGTAATGACAGAAGGACTAACACGCGAATCACTGCAAGACAAGACAAAGAATTCTGGTGTTTGACCTTTTTTTAACTCATCAAAGAATGTTGGGTCTTGTTCTTTAATCCTTTGTATAAATTCTTCATTTTTCTTTCTTAATTCAAGTTCCTCCATCTTTGCTCCTCTCCTTCTGTTTGTTAATTGCATTAAGCGCGTGCTCAACCGATAAATGCCTTAAATTTTCCCCATATTTTTCATCCCAGTTCGCTTTCTTCAATAAATCCATCACAGGACCTTTAATTCCCGCGAAAAGAAATGCAATATCCCCTTTTCTACATGACTCCATTATTTCTTCTAATGAATGTATTGCTACAGCGTCTATGGAGTTCACACCTGAAAAATCTAAAATAATCCACTTCGTCTCAGGCTTTTCTCCTACACGCTCACATAGTTTATCTTCTAAAAAGGTCATATTCGCAAAGTATAATGAAGCATCGACACGGAAAATCATAACTTCTGGGTCTACTTTTGCTTCTGGGTAGCGTTTAATATTACGGAACACATTTTCTTCTTGTAAATACCCTAACTCTGCGACATGAGGATACGCACTCCGAACGATAAAAACAAGTAAGGAAAATACTACTCCAATTAATATCCCTTGCTCAATCCCAATTGTTAGCGTAGCTATGAAAGTAATTACCCACGTCCAACCATCCACACTTTTGATTTTAAATAAATGTTTTGCTTCTTTCACATCAATTAGACTGTATACAGCAACCATAATGATCGCTGCTAACACTGCATTAGGAAGATAGTAAAAGAAACCAGTGAAAAATAATAACGTTAGGATAATAAGAATAGCAGTTATTATCGTCGCAAGTGGTGTCTTTGCCCCAGCTTGATAATTCACAGCTGAACGGGAAAATCCTCCTGTTACGGGATATCCTGCAAAGAAAGAACCACCAATATTAGCAAGCCCCAACCCTACTAGCTCCTTATTTGGAACTACTTTATATTTTTCTTTAGCCGCTATTGCCTTTGCCATCGCAATCGACTCCATAAAACCGATAAAAGATATGGCTAGTGCGATAGGAAGAAGTGCCATAACAGCATCTAGTGTAAATACAGGTAGCGATAATGACGGCAGACCTTTTGGTACTTGACCAACAATTTTCACTCCTGCTTGCTGCAGCTGTAAAAAGTAGATTGTACTAATGCTTAGGACGACGACCACAAGCGGACCTGGAATTTTAGGTACAATCTTTCTTAATCCAATCAATATGAGAATACTAACCAATCCAATGGTTAATGTTATTGGATTTATTTCAGAAACCCTGCTTATCGACTCAAATATAATTTTAAATACATCTTTATCTGCTTCTAGTTTCACTCCTAGTAAATGCTTCAACTGACTTAATCCAATAATGATTGCGGCTGCAGAAGTAAAACCACTAATTACAGCATGAGATAAGAAGTTTACTAAGAAACCAAGTCTAAGCACTCCCATTAGAAACTGAATTATACCTATCATAAGCATTAAAAGTAACACTAACGAGATATACTCATCTGTTCCAGGTTCAGCAATCGTAGATACCCCTGCTAGTACTAATAATGACACCATTGCAACGGGACCAACTGCTAATTGTCTCGACGTTCCAAATAATGCATATATAAGAAGTGGAATAGTAGAAGCGTACAACCCAATAACCGGTGGTAATCCGGCTAACATTGCATATGCCATCCCTTGTGGAATAAGCATAATCGCAACGATTAACCCCGCTGACATATCTCCGCTTAAATCCGAGCGTTTATATTTTGGCATCCATTCCAATGCCGGAATTAACTTTTTAAACATAAGGTTCCTTCCTCTCTTTTAATTTATAGTATACATATACCCCTATACCTAATATACCCCTATACCTATTTTAGGTTTATTGAGTTAATTTGTCAATCATTTAAATTTTATGTATAGATCAGACCTAAGAGGAGATACATGTTATAGACAACTAGAGGCATTTAACAATGTCCCTTACTTTGTTTAAAATCCTACTATGAAGAGTTATCCTCATAGTAGGACGAGGGTTAAGACTTTTTAATATAAAAAGTAAACACACCATTTTCTTCTTTATCACTTAATAAATCATGCCCACCCGAACTTGCCCAAGCAACAAGGTCGTTTTTAGCTCCCTTATCGGTAGCCTGTATTTCCAACACTTCTCCAGACTGTAACTCATCTATTGCCTTTTTCGTCTTCACAATCGGCATTGGACACGCAAGACCTTTTGCATCTAAAACTTTCGTCACTTCCATCTTTTCATTCCTCCTTAACGTACTGCACAGCGATTTGGCCCAATCTCCATCTCCCGTTGTTCCTCAAGATCTGGATTGATCTTGCCCATATTCATCTCTCGAATTTCCTGATATGCGTTCGGCTGTGGCGGTAAATTTTCTGAAACGGTTTTTCTAAATTCATTTTCATCATTGATATTCAACCCATGATTTTCTTTATACAAATTGCCTAATTCTTCTGATACACTCCCATCTTTGTTCATTTCATTAATTCCCATGTAATGGGCAGGTAGCACAATCAGATTATCTGCTAATTGTTTGTACCGGTCATAAAGGGTTTGTCTAAGATCTGCTACCCAGTCTTCGGCTTTTCCCGCTAAATCAGGGCGGCCAATTGAATCGATAAATAAAATGTCTCCTGTTAACAGATATTGATCATCAACAATAAAGGACGTACTCCCTATCGTATGTCCAGGCGAATAAATAACTTTGATTAACACTTTCCCAACCTTGATCTCATTTCCATCTTCGAGCTTCGTATATGAATACGTTACCTCTTCAGCATCCTTTGGTGGTAAGTGATATTCAGCACCTACCTTTTCAGCTAACGTTCGTCCGCCGGAGATATGATCAGCATGAAGATGCGTATCTAACAGGTGAGTTAGCTTTAAGTTATGTTCGCTAACGAATTGTTCATAAGGTTCGATCATACGTGCTGCATCAATGATAGCTACTTCTGCATTTGATTCAACTAAATAGGATAAACACCCTTTACCAATTCGAACAAATTGATAAATAGTACCTCCACCTGTTAAATCACCTATTTTAATGGGCTCTAGATATTCACTCCACGCTTTCATTCCGCCTTCAATAGAATAAACATGATCATACCCAGCTTCTGCAATTTGTTCAGCGACAAATTCAGACGAACCTCCCTTTGCACAAATAACATAGATCGGCTGATCTTTAGGCAATTGATCCATAATCGGATCAAGACTGTCAATTAAATCAAAGTAAGGCTTATTAATAATATGGACGTTTTCCCCTTCAATTTTCCAATCGTCAAAATCACCTGTGTTTCTTACGTCTAAAATAAAAATTTGATCGCCATTAAGAATCTTTTTTGTTAACTCTTTAACATTGATTCCTTTAATCGCAGTTGTTGTCGTCATGGTTTCCCCTCCTATAGTTCTTTATTAAAATGTCAGGGTCACGTCAGCATCTTTTGCATACGTCAAAAATGTAACGGCACCACCAACATCAATTCCCTCAATAAAATGTTCCTTCTCTAAACTCATAACATCCATTGTCATTTGACAAGCAATCATTTTCACACCCATTTCTGTAGCCATCGAAACAAGTTCATCAACTGGTGGGACATTGTTTTTCTTAAAGCCTTCTTGGAAATGTTCTGCACCTGCAGGCATGGGAAGATTTTTATGTGCCTCTTTATGAATTAAATTTAATCCTTCAAAAGTGAAAAACATTTCAACTTCAGCATCTGTAGCAGCGGCTGCTGTTGCGATATTAAAAACTTTGTAAGCATCAAACATTCCATCATTTGCAGCAATAATTGCCATTTTCATTGATACTCTCTCCCTTTTTTAATGAAGTTTATTTGTTGGACCCGTCCATTCTTTCATACCAGGTACCACATTTCTCACATGATTAAATCCTTTTTCAGCAAGCTTTTGTGCTGCGAAATCACTTCTGCTGCCGGTTCGACACACGACATAAATCTCACCACTTTTATTTAATTCTTCAAAGCGTTCTTCAAGCTCTCCTAACGGAATATGATCAGCTCCCGGAATATGCCCAAAAGCGTATTCTGCAGATTCTCTCACATCTAAAATGGTGACTTTTTTATCCCCTTCTATTTTTTTAGAAAGTTCATCAAGCGTCACAACATAAGGATGTTTGGTTTCCGTTTTTTCTTCTTCTGGGCTTGCTTTTCGAAGGTAATGTTTTAACGTCTCTGCCTCTTCAATCGTTCCAAGGTATTGATTCCCCGTACTTTCAGCCCATGCTTTTATATCGGCGGTTGAACCTTTATCAGTCGCTTGTATTTCCATGACTTGACCAGGTTCAAGCGTATTCATTTCCTTTTTTGTTTTAACAATTGGCATCGGACATGCAAGCCCTTTTGCATCTAACGTTTTATTTACTGTTACTTCCAACTCCTTCACCTCCCTAACATCTTTTATTTTCTTTCTAAATCACCTTCCCAATCCAACATTCCACCTACCATATTCTTCACCTTATATCCTTTGCCTTTCAAAAATTCAGCAGCTCTGCCACTTCTGGCACTGGATCGACAAACTAAGATATGTTCTTTGCTTTTATCAATTTCACTAAGTCGATCCTCAAGCTCTCCAAGTGGGATATGGTGTATTCCGGGAATGGCTCCTTCTGCTATTTCATCATGTTCACGAACGTCAATGATGCTATCCAGCTTGCCTTCATTTATGCGATGTGATACTTCAGTTGGTGTAATTTCTTCAATCAGTGTATTTGTTGACATATTGTATATTTCCCCCTCTAAATGCAGATAAAAAAAGAGTGGTACATAGTTATCATTTCAAAAGGCAGACATTTTTACTTCTTCAGGTTCAAAAAGCACTTTGCTAAATTCAGTTCTTTAACCCAATAATTTAATTCCGCTTTTACTACCATTCCGCGAATAGCTTTTGTCATTTAATCGAAAGAGGTGCACTTACATGGGATTCCTTCCTCCAACTTCAAGAAGAGTGCAGTTAAACACACCAGTAAAAGTGAACGAAAAGATTGCACTAGAAACACAGCAAAGTATTGAAAGGTATCAATATGAGAACAAGGAAGATATAATGAGGCGACTTGATAAACTTGATCAAGAATGGGATACTGAACGAGTTTTAGAAGCTTCAGTAGCATCTTTCGTTCTCCTTGGAACCTTTCTAGGGCTTACGGCAACAGAAGGTGCATTTATTTTCAGGAGTGATTAGTTATTTTTTACTGCAACACTCTGTGCAGGGTTGGTGTCCTCCATTACCATTAGAGGGTTGGGTATTAGGACCCCTATTGAGATTAATGAGGAACGCATTGCGTTACAATCTCTTTTATAAATTAAATACTTATAAAAGACCTCAAACAATGTTTAAGGTCTTTTACGATAAATTAGAAACTATTATGTTTTTTTATAATCTTTTTAGAACCAGCTCAATTTTTTTAGTGCCGTATGAGTGTAATGTTTGTAGTAGACACTTTTTCATCTTGTACGCGTTATCTTCTGAAATTGTTTTTTCTTCATGGTTAATATAAACTCGTGCTAAATCTTCTTCAAACTCAACTAATTCTAAAGTAGCACTATCTGGAAACGGGTTAATTAATGGTTGTAAATCAGCTTCAAATAGCAAATTGATTGCTGTAATACGAGGGGTTTTCACTGGTGTTGGATTAGTAAAATCTATGTCTACCGCTTCTAGTGCGTCACCATTGAGTAAATAGATAGTGTAAGATTCTACACTCTTCTCTCTTTTGGCTCCGCTTGGTAAGGTTGTATAGTTTTTTTTAGTTTTAATGAGTTGTATTACCTCGTCTGTTTCCATAAATCCCTCAACCCGATTAACTTCTTTTCCATTTTTATCTCGAAACAACGTAGTAGGATTATTACTAATCCGTGCCTCATTCGTTAACTCAGGTTCTTGATCAATAAACACAATCGAAAATGTTTGCTCAGGTAACAAGGTAGTAACCTCTTCCAAAACATGCCTCATCGTTCTACCTAAGGGACAAGCTGACATCGTAAATAGAGTGAGATTAGTCACTTTCATCGGTTTCACTCCTCAATATTACTATTCTCTAATGGAAAACACCTTTTTTTGAAATTTCTGGGAATCTGGTATACGTAATGGTTTACTCCACCCTTCTTCATATACAGGTAATGCCGGATTACTATGCATCCAGTCGATCACCATCTCAAAATCTGTTTGTTCCCATTTACACACATTCTGTCCTTTTTTTAAAGATGAGTACTTATGGCCACCTTCAAACATCAACTGGTTCAAAACAACTTTATAGAATTGATCAAGGGAGATTGGTTGATTATTCACTCTTACATTTAGAACTAAGTTTTTCAACTTAGAGGAATATTGATAAACAAAAGCAAGTCCTGTTACTTGAATAAGACCACCAACTCGTTCTTCTACATCTGGATGAATTTGGTTTAAAATACTTTGTTCTAAAGCTGCTACAATATCTCTACCTTTTAATTGTACGGTATAAATAGATGAACGATGAAGTAGCAAGTTCGTTAATTGTTCGAGTGTGATAGGCCCAGGAGGGATCGTTACCCCAAACCCTATTCCGGGTAATATTGAGATATCACTAGTTGTCTTAGTACGTAGAATATTGCCAAAGAACGTTTCAGCAGGCGATTCTCGCTTATAATTACGAATCATAGGAGATGTAATTCTTCCGACATCCTGCTCTAGTCGATCTTTGTGCTCAAACCGCATTTCATTTATCATTCTTTGTATATTTACATTCGGTTGAAAGTTCTCAGGGATAATAGGGATAATACTTCCTTCTGCTCCTACTAATGAGCTACGATTAAATTGCAACCTTAGTACCCCAAGTCCAGTATAGTATGGTGTAGACTGAGAAATGATGACACCATTTCTTATCTCCTTTGGAATGGGTTCATGAGAATGCCCTCCTACAATTACATCAATTCCTTCTATGTTTTCTGCCATCTTTCTATCTAAATCTGATCCTAAATGCGACAATATAATTACGCAGTTAACCCCCCTATTTTTTAATCGATTAATGTCCGACTGTATTGTTTCTAAACTAAACGTGTATTTAGCGCCACTTGTATTCTTTTTTGATGTTGTTTCGGGTGTTAAATGATAAGTCAGACCGTAGATACCTATTTTAAAACCATTGATCTCTTTCACCATATAAGGATTGCCTAATAAAGGTGCTTCTGTTTCCTCTTCTAATAAATTAGCTGCTAACATTGGAAAGTTCGCTTCATTTGCTCTTTGTTTTAAAACCTCTATTCCATAATCTACATCATGGTTTCCTGGTGTCATTGCATCATACCCTAATTGGTTCATCAATTTAATGTAAAAACTGCCTTTTGTTATGTTCGCAATTTCACTATCACAGAATACATCTCCTGCTTCAAGTAGAAGTACATGATCATTTTCTTGCCGAATACGATTAACTGCTTCAGCTAAATAGGCGAAACCACCTAACTTTTTATATAGAGGAAATGAGTGACACAAGCGCAATTGAGAAGAAATGTCTAAACTAGATATTTCAATAGGTAATAAATGTCCATGACTATCATTTGTATGAAGTAATGTGAGTGTCCACTCGTCTTTTTTTTGCTCCTTATAACTCATTGACAGCCTCCTAAAAAAACAACTTTATCCATAAAACGTTCTATCATTTTCAATTGGTAACATAAACCAAAAGGTATGAACATTTTGACTCGTTTTTAGGCCTACTTCTCCGTTATGAATTTTGATAATCTCTTTGACAATCGATAGTCCTAACCCAGACCCTCCTAAATTACGATTCCGTGAAAGGTCAGCTCGATAAAAACGTTCAAAAGGTTGGTTCTGATCTTCAACTGGAATAGGTAGCCCTTCATTTTTCACTTGAACTTGATAGCCTTTTTCACTCATAAAACCTATAATCTCCATCCATCCCCCCTTATCATAATTGAGGACGTTTTCAATTAAATTTGTTAAGACCTGTTTCAAGGCCTCTTTCTCAGCGTTTAACTGTTTATCTTCTACGCTAACCTTGATTTGGATCGATTGTTTCTGAAGTTCTAAGCGAAACATTTCAACTTGGCTTTCAATAAGAAGACGAATAGATAAGCACTCATAATTTACAGAGCTGCCATATTCATTTTCCCAAATATTAAGTTGTTGCAATTGTTCAACAAGACTTGTAAGCCTCATCGATTCTTCGAAAAGAGAATCGTATAGCTCTTGATTTCCACTTATTACTCCCGATCTTAATGCCTCTAAATAGCCATTGATATTGGTTAAAGGAGTTCTTAACTCATGAGCAACATCTTGAGTCATTTTCTCACGAGAATCCTCTACTTTTTTTATTTTTCTTATCATTTCATTAAAGTGCCTTGTTAATTGACCGATTTCATCAGAGTTTTTGTTATAAATAATCGCTGGATCGTTCCCTTTTGCAATCTTTTTTATCGCCTCCGTTAAAGTACTTAGTGGATATAATAACAAACGAATAAAATAAAAATGAACGACCGCAGCAATGAATATGGAGAGAATAACAGCGTAAACGAGGTAAGAATCCAATTGATTTGTAAAAGCTAACCTTTGTTCAGCTGAAAGAGAATTTTCTTTTTCAATTAAATAGCAAGCAAAATCTTTTACAGATACACCAACAATCCAAATGACCAGTCCGACAACGATACTATTTATCACCGTTAGCTTTAACATAAGGTTCATTTTTAACATTCTTTTTACGATTTGTTTAAAAGGCAACAAACTGATACCCCATGCCCCGAACTGTTTTAATACAATCTGGAGCGTCTACTTGCTCTAGTTTTTCCCTAAGATTTCGGATATGGACATCAATTGTCCGATTCGTAATATCTTTCTCAACATTTGGATAAAGTTCCTCGATCAACTGTTCTCTTGATAGAATTTGATTCGGGTGCTTCATGAACATGTATAGTAATTTGCTTTCATTATTTGTTAAAGAAAGTTTCGTTCCATTAAAATTCACTTCTCCTTTTAAAGGCTTCACTGTGATCCCTTGAAAACTAATTTTATTACAACGATTCTCTGTTCGACGCAGCACCGTTTCGACGCGAGCAACAAGTTCATTTGGACTAAATGGCTTTGTTATATAGTCATCCGCCCCCATTCTGAGTCCATTAATCCGATCTTTTTCTTCCACCTTGGCTGTAACCATGATAATCGGACTATCACTTTTCTTCTCTGTCCTAATCCATTTACAAACCTCTTCTCCACTGACTTCAGGAAGCATTAAATCAATGATCGTAAAACACGGATCGTACCGCTCAAACATGTCTATGCCTTGTTTGCCGTCTCCCGCCTCCCACACATCATAACCTTCTTTTTCAAGATAGATCTTAATTAATTGTCTTATTTTATGATCATCTTCTACAATTAAAATAGATTTGCCCTTAGTGTTCACTCCGAACCTCCACATCTCGTATTAATTAATATTGTTTATCATTGTCTCCATCATTTCATAAGACATGGGCCCAATCACTTTATTTTGAACGAACCCCTCAGTATCAATGACATAAGTTGTTGGTATAGAATAAGCTTGATACATCGCTCCGATATCACCATCGACATCTAATACAACTGGAAATGTCAATTGAAATTCCTCATACACAAAAGGCCTTACCGCATCTTTATTTCGCTCTTGAGTTGTTAAATTAACTGCCAATATTGTAACTCCATCATTCTTATGTTTCTCATAGTAGTCTTGCATATGGGGCATTTCAGCTCGACATGGCGGGCACCAAGTTGCCCATAAGTTTAGGATTACTTTTTCCCCTCTAAAGTCTGATAACTTCAATGGCTCTCCTTCTAATGTTTCTAATTCAAAGTCCGGTGCCAAATTTCCTTGGTTTAATCCTACTTCAACATCTACTACAGTCGTTTCACTGTTCAGTTCATTCCCACTTTCTCCACGTAAATCCATTAAACCCCATCCTATTAGCCCAACTAAAAGGAGGATCACAATCAAATTCTTTTGTTTTTTCATCTTTTATTTTCCTTCCCTTAACCAAAATAGGTGAAAGTTGCAAGCCAAGCACTAATCCTTTGAAATTGACCTGTAAATAGAAGCAAACCTAAACCGATTAAAATCCAACCATTAACTACACTCAATTTAGGTAAGATTGAATTAATATTCCTTACAACTTTCAATGAATAGGTCACAAGTATTGATACCATTAAAAATGGTATCCCCAATCCTAATGAGTACACTGACAATAAAATCACACCACTACTTACTGTTTCGTGCGAGGCTGCTAATAATAAAATAGAGGATAAAACAACACCTACACATGGACTCCATCCAAATGCAAAAGCCATTCCAATTAAAAAGGAAGGTCCTGCACCTGCCCTTTTAGATTGCATATGTATTCTTTTTTCCCTCATAAGGAATTTGAGTTGTAAAAGGCCTACCATTTGAAGTCCAAAGATGATAATAAGGAGTCCGCTTATTTTTTCAACAATGTTTCTATTTTCCATAAACATTTGACCTATGAAACTTGCGGATACTCCTAAAAGGACGAAGATGATACTAAATCCCAAAATAAAGCTTATTGATCTAGTAAATACTAGTTTCTTATTTACATTGACCTTATCAGAGACTGTAGAACCTGTTAACGTAGCAATGTAAGCAGGAAGTAACGGAAATACACAGGGTGATAAGAAAGAAAGCAGTCCTGCAGTAAAGGCTACTAAAATGGATAAATTATCGATTCTTCTCACCCCTTTTCCATTTCTGTACTATTAGCATAAGTAGAGCTAACAAAATAAAACCAATTTGGAGATTTGTGAACCCAAAAATAACTGGTTTTATTTGAGTCAAATAACCTAAAAAGATTTGACCTAGACTATAAATTAATAAGCTGTTGGATAATTCTTTTCCAAGATCTACTTCCTTATTCTTCGACATGACAAATAGTAGCCATCCAGCTAAAAAAATTTGACCAGAGTAGTAAAAATAATTTGTATGGAATAAATAAATAAAATAAGTTGCGCTCCCTGCAAGCCAACCACTGAAAGTAAGATTCACATACGTTACTATTCCTATGCTCTGCTTAGTAGATTGAAAGTAAATATAAATGAAGCAAATTAGAATTCCTAACAACATTCCTTTTTGACCACCATCAAAATAAAGAATCCCCAGTGGATAGGCAAAAGCATGAACCGGATTGAATAATACATAACTTAGTTTCCAAACAATAAAGCCATAAAATAACGCATTAAATACCGTATCTAATAATGGTTTCTTGTCTAAATTTAATCGACTTAAACGAATGTTCATTGCTAGATAGGCTACTACTAGTGCACCCCCAATAAAGATCCATTTGATAGGCAAACGTATCGAACCAATAATTAAAAACTCCTCCATAATGCTCCTCCTTTATCTTCAGTTATACTTTGTGAATATTAAGAAACGTTTAAGAAGTAAATAAAACAAAAAAAGTGCATTTTCATATGCACTTCCCCATGACTCTTTAGCTAAATAAAGTACGATCCATAATTAACAATATCCCCTAAAAAATTGAGAGTACAGTACCCATAATACTATAGATAATAAATATAGCTCCTACCAGGAACCAAAGATAAACAGCTGGTCATATTGGAGGCGATATTTTAGCCTTTTTACCATCTGTTGTCCGTTTATTCATTCCTCACTAGTTAGTTGAACAACTTTTTTCTTCATTCTTCATATGATGCACACTCCCTCTACTAAATAATACCCTAACAGGTACATTATTAGGGTATGTAATCAACTAGAATTACAATTGTTTCACATATTTGATGAATTAAAAAGCCGATTTCTACGTTAGGTGTTATAGCGTACTTTACGTTGAAAATAGTTTGATTCCCAATCTCCTGCCTCTAATTTTAATAGTGACTTTTAAATCACCGCTAATCGTTAGCTTATATAGGTTAATCTGAATCTATTCTCAAACATCAGACTCTTCTCTTCTTTTTCCCGTCCTTCTAGACCAAATCACCACAGGAATCAGTAATAAAGACAATCCGCCTCCAGCTATTGACAATATTGTATAACTCGTATTAGCTACAATCATTCCAGACATAGCTCCACCAGAAGCACCTGTTAATGCTATGATAACATCCACTGTCCCTTGAATCTTAGCACGTTGTGATGAAGCAGTTGAATCAACAACCTAAGCTGTCCCACTTATCAATCCAAAGTTCCACCCTACTCCTAGTAAGGAAAGAGCTATGATTAAGACAAGAATAGAATCACTTGGTGCAAAAGCTGCCAACAAACCTGCTAATAGTAACGTGACTTCAGCAGCAATAGCCATCGCAGTTCGACCAACCTTATCCACAAGTACATCTGTAACCAATGAAGGAGGATACATCGACCCAATATGATTTCCAATAACAAGACCAATTGCGCCAAGTCCATGACCATGATGAGCCATATGAATAGGTGTCATCGTCATAATAGTTACTCTATTTCAGTTTATTAAATGTCGTATTACAAGAAAGTCCGTTGACTCTGGAACTTTTCAAGAGACAACGGACCTTTCTCATAAAACTTTTATCACGTTACCTTTTCTTGCATTCTTTTTCTTAAAATGATGATTAAATAGCACAATAAACAATTAATAATTACCGGGAAGATGGCCATGTCAATTTGTGCAAATATCATTAAAATATCTATTCCATTATCAAAGAGAATATTTGAATATTCAGGAAATTCAGAAGATAATTGAAACATTTCTAAGAATAAATGCCATACTAACACTATCACCACAAATATTATTCCTATAAATTGAATTGCTCTTTCAACAATTTTCAACTCACCTTGATAACATAAAAATGCCCACGTTACCAAAAGAGTTACAATGTAGATAATATAATCATAACCTCTTAAAATTTCAGTCTCTGAAAGAAAGATCATTGCAAATAATGGAACAATGACCATCCATGCTAATGATATTCTTAAACTTTGATAAGCTTTAATAGTAAAAACCCACAACGCTGCTAGTATTAAAGCTACCCATAACCAAATGATTATTTCGTTAACAAATCCAATATTACCGAAGATAACGCTTAAAATCAGAGTAATAATGAAAAGTAGACCTAGCCTTCTAACTTCTATACTTCGATTTTTAATATCTAACCAAATAAAGGTTGAAACAGATAATGTAGCAACTGGAGTAACTAAAATCTTGAATATTTCATAATACTGAGATAAAAACAAAAATACTACAGTTAACGCAAGAAACAGACCTAAAAACACCTTTTCTGTATAGTTCACTGAATTCCCCCTCACCTTTATTAGACATGTCCTTCTAATCAATATGCCTTGTACCATTTCCTTATACCTAAATTTTTACATTATTAGTATTTAAAATAAGTCTATATCACTAAGGAGTTCACTAAATTTTGTTGATTTCTTAATGTTTTGGTCTGTTGATACTTACTGTTGAACAGTATTTAGTCGAATACGAAAGACGATTGCTTTTAAAGTAATCGTCTTTCGAGGGTTATTCTATAACCAATATATTTGCTGCGCACAGATAATATTTTATGATCTTTAAACCTAACTTAGTTAATCCTTTACATCGTCCTTGCATATTTCACTAACTAGCTGCCACAACGCGTTGGTTTCTTTATTTTTTGGTCCAAGCCTATCACAAAGCTCCTCTACTTTGTTCCTAAACTCTTCCGACACACCATCATCTTGTTCTGCCATGTGGACAACTCCTTTTTTCTGAAAAAGCGACTTTGCTTCTTGAACACTCGCTCTTCTTTAGTCAAAAAACTACTTACAATATGTATTTTATGAAACAGTTTGTTTTGGTGATATTTATTATCTCTTTTTTATTTATCCCATATACAATAGAAGCATGACTAGTTTTCTTGTAAATCCTCATGATACGGAAAGTGAAAATGACCAAATCACGTGGATTGGGTCATTTTTTGTCTTTTAAATTAATCATAAACCCACTAATCTATTATAGTTAAAAACTTTTTTTAGAAGCTCCTCCATGATTTCATCGATTAAAATTTTTAGTTCTTTCCTAAAAACTGTGTAGGGAATTCTTTGTTCTACAATAGTTTCAGAAGGATATATACCTTCTTCTAGGAGTTTCTCAACAATCGGAATTACATCATACTTAATTTGATTTAGTTTTATTTCTTTTTGTCTAAGAAAGTGTGCCTTCCTCTTTGAAGTTATTTCTTCACACAAATCCTTTGCATGTCTATAGAGAATATAAGTACTATACTTAGATAATTTTATTGCTTGAGCCATACTTAAGGGAGGAATTTGTTCTGAATCTAATATTGTTTGAAGTTCTTTTCTAACTTCCTCAGGTGAAACATTATAATAGCTGTGCTGTCTATTTTCGAGATTATCAATTGCCGACAAATGTTACTTTTATCAATCGGCTTAAAATGAATTAAATCTACAATTGACGTTTGAAAGGTAAGCGTAAAATAATCCCCACCTATTTATAGATGGGGACTTATTATATGCTTTATTTAGATTTATTTGGAACGCTGCATTCCTCTGGGAGTGTTGATGACCAGGGTAAGAATTGTGCCAGTTGGTCTTTATCTGTCGTATCCACATTAGGGAGCTCCTCAAATAGATAGCTGAGATAATTGAAAGGGTTTAATCCGTTTTCTTTAGCTGTCTCTACCACGCTATAAATGATCGCACTAGAATGTGCGCCCATCGCGGTATTACTGAAAAGCCAGTTTTTCCGGCCAATAATAAAAGGCTTGATAGACCGCTCTGCACGGTTGTTATCGATCTCCAAACGCCCATCCTCTAAGAACGCTACTAAACGTTCCCACTGGTTACGACAATATTTGATCGCTTTGCCAAGTGCACTTTTGGGCAACACTCGTGGAGTTTGTTCACGAAGCCATGCCGAAAAAGCATCTAGCACTGGCTGGCTGAGTTCTAGACGTGTATGATAACGTTCCTTCGGACTTTTGTCCTTTATATCACGTTCAATTTCAAAGAGTTTATTACAATAGGCTAAGCCTTCCTTTGCTTTTACGGCAGTCGTATCTGCCGATTCAGGCAATGCTCGCAAAGCTTCCGTGAAGTTTCGACGTGCATGCGCCCAGCACCCAACCAGCGTTACACCAGAAATACTGTTGTAGCCTGCATATCCGTCTACATTCAAATAACCGTGAAAGTCGGCTAGGAATCGTTGTGGATGCTTGCTTGCACGCGTTTGCTGGTAGTCATAAAGCACGATAGGGGTGCTTTCTCCTCCAGTACGATACAGCCAAATGTACGACGTTGATTTGGCTGGTCGATCTGGTTCAGAAAGAACTTGTAAAGTTGTTTCATCCGCATGTAAAATATCGTGCTTCATCAGATGTGCATACATCTCATCGTATAAGAGCTGAAGCCAGGTGTTAGCACCGTAAATAACCCAGTTTGCCAAGGTTTGGCGTGGAATGGAAACACCAAAGCGTTCTAGGTGTTTCTCTTGACGATACAGTGGCATGCCTTCCACATATTTTTGTGTCATGGTATAAGCCATCGCGGATGGAGAGGCCAAGCTGCCTGGAAAAACAGGTTCTGGCATCTTCGCTGTAACGATGGGTGTTTCAAGTTCATGGCGTTCACAATGGCGGCAGCTATAAACATGGCGTACGTGCTCAACGACCTTCACTTGAGCAGGAATAACCTTTAATTCTTTGCGCACTTCCGTGCTCATGTCATGTAACTCACCGCCGCAACACGAACAGACCTGTTCCTCATCGGATAGACAATATTCAATCGTCTCGGTAGGCAGGTTTTCAAGCTTTTGTTCGCGCTGACCACGCTGCTTCTTACGCTTATATGCCACTGTTTCGATAGTCGGTTCTTCAACGGTCGAATCAGCCGTATCTTCAGCTTCATTGAAAAGTGAGATCTGGTCTGGGTTGGTTTTCTCACTAGAAGAGCCAAACCTCTGTTGTTGACTAAGGCGAAATTGTTCCTCATACCATTTAAGCTTGGTCTCTAATGCCTCTTTTTCCAGCTCCAGCTTTTCATTTTGCGCTTTATAATATTCAATTGATTCTTTTGATGTATGCGCTGTATTTTCCATAAAATAAGTATACGAAAAAGAACCCGACTTGACTAGTCGGAATCCTTATTTTGCGTCATTTTTATATTTATATAACAGTGCGTGCTTTCACTTCCGAGTGAGCTTGTTTTTGTTCAAGTGGTAAACCATCTAAGAGCCACCGCAGTTGGCGTGGATTGATGGGCACAGGTGGTGAATCTTTTTCAGATGGCCAGTGAAATGTTCCACGCTCCAATCTACGGTAATGGAGCCAGAAACCATTGTGCTCCCACTGCAGGATTTTCAACTTATCGCGTTTGCGATTACAGAATACAAACAAGCAGGGGGAAAAGGGATCGAGATTGAAGCATTCTTTTACAATGACTGCTAGACCATCAATGGATTTACGAAGATCTGTACTACCGCGTGCCAGGTAGACACGTTCAAAATGGGAATTGGTTATCATTGGTTTTGTAGCACATGTACAACATCCGATAATAAAGCCATACTGGCGCCCGGACGGACTTCAACGGAAATTGAACCAAAATGAATGAACACTGGGGCATGGCCACTGCTACTTATTAAATCGTCTTTCACGTTGACAGTCAGCCACTGTGTATCAAGTCCTGTATCAGAGGGTGTATCATCCTCAAAATGTCTTATCCAATAATACATTTGATGACTTTTGATTCCTTATTCTCGACACCATTGGGCCACATTTAAACCACTTTCTTTCCATGCATCAAATCTAGCTTTCCACTCTATTCTTTTGTCTGTTTGGGTCATGGCATAACCTCCTAAATAACTTTCTAGGAAGATTATCGCATGAACTTCCTACACTGAAAATGTGGGTTCTATTTGACGCTTACTTTGAAAGTAGAATGATAGATTTAGTAACTTTTCAAAAGTTATATTACTACGATCCATCACATATTCAGAGATCATACTTACATTAAGGATTTTACCAAACTCACTTATATTTCCATCTGTATATTGATTAACGAGCATTTTTACAATTTGATTAGGGAAATTTCTAAGTGGAATGTTGTTACTCTGTTGAAGGAACTCTAAAATTTGTTTAAAGTTCGAGATACACCATGAGTCCCATTCATCTAATTCCTTGTATTCTTCGACATTCTCTTTCCCTAGCCAATTGCCACATTTACCACAATGCCCTACCTGCTGACTTGAAGAAATGAATTTGTTTTTCTTGCCACATGAGTAACATTTCTCGTCTAATGGAACAAAGTGATCAGGACAATACTTCATTAATTCTATATTCCATATGAGTGGTTCATATATTTCCTTGCCTTCTTCTTTCCAACTTTCAAAGCAGAGGGGACACCAAGCACGGTTTTTCCTTATCATATTTCTTTTAATGAATATCTTATTGTGCAATCCTGCCCCAATAGTTTAAGTGAAGAACTTCCCAATATAACAAATCTCTATACAAAAAATCATACCAGAAGATAACCAATTATTGTTCATATTTTCCATAATTGGCCGCAGTCGTTGCTGCCGCAGTATCCGTCTACTATGCAGTAAAGATTCTATACTACGATCCTAATAACAGAATAATACAGTATTAAAATTTGAGTAGAATTAACAGCTCACTTCTCCATTAGCATGTGACTCAAACCTACTTATTAATAAACATACTGGTTATAAAGCAATAGAATAAGTATCATATACAATTTAAGTGCCTCTACAACACGACTATAGTTTCCACTTAAAAAGGCTATCTGAGTAAAAAAGTACCTAGGTAACCATTTCCAGCATACAGAAGTGTAGTTGCTTTTCTTTTATCCACTTCCAAGCCTTCTTTCGTAAGAAATCTTAATCATGATGATATTCCATACAGTAATTGAGATATCTGTAAAACACCCTAAAAATTGTTGTCAAAATACCCTCTAAATCAATGTTAAGGTATAGTATATGGGCATATATAGTTAAGCTAAGAGACTCCAAATTATTAGATAAAAATTTTTAAAAACTCTCTATAGATTTGATTCATTATTTTATTTATTTTATAAATAGAGTGTAGGACATTAACATAACAATCATAACAAACAAATCATAATACAATTTATAATCAGCCTACAACACAAATTAAGGAGGTTGATGCATATGAAAGAAGGAAAACAAAGTTTTAAAGAAAGTTATAGTAGTAATTGGGTTTATACACTTAAGCAGGTTGAAGAACTAAAAAATATCTTACTATCAAAAACTACCGAAGAGGTTTTATTTTGGTCGGACGGTACATGGGCAAGTAGGAAACAAAATATATTTTGGAATGATAAGGAAGATCCTTTGTTTACATTTACAAAGAATGAAATTCAATTTATAAACCAAGATACGGTTGAAAATTCACTTTATAGTATTTGTCATTTGATCTTTGGTTTAGACCATCCTTTATCTAATCTAGATATCCATGAATACCTATTAGAAAGAAAAAACACTGATATTAAAAGTTTTCTACAACGGGATTTATTCAGGAAGAACCATCACACTTATAGTTTTGTATTCACTTATGGTCATCTTAATTTTAAATGTTCTATAGAATGGGAAAACTCTAGTCGTTCTTTGAGAGTTTTACTAGATGATGGAACAATTGGGATTGCTGATGGTATTCGTTATATCATAAATTATCTTTTCGACCTCTCAGATGAGATAAGGAATGAATATGATGCCTTTATTTTATTCTGCAGGGAGATAAGGAAGTTTGAAGAATATTATTACAATAGCAAGAACGAATGTATATCTCAAACCACTACTCCCACTGAAGTACTTATGTTGCAAAGGGAGATGACAACAGACATTATTGGTAATTACATAAAAGTGGCCGACTTACTAGACTATTTTCAATTAGATATACCTTTCCCCAAAAGCAATGATAAAGAAAAGTATATTGATTTCAATGATTTATTTGATGATTACCACGATCTCTATGGATATATGGATGTTGGAGCCATCGAGAGCCATATTTATTGGTTTGTGAATAATAATATCTTAGAACCTTTTGATATACGGAAAGAAAAATGCATATACACTAATAGTTATGAGATCTTATTAGACAAAAGTTATCTGATAGAATGGAATTACCTTGAAGAATGCTTTAGGATAAAAGAAACAGATGAGAGTTATAAATACTTTGATTCTGCTAGAACACTAATTGATTATCTTCTTTCGAATGTCTCGGACTCAGATAAAAAATTTAAGGATATTTATAATAAAAATATCGAACAATTGGCTTATAAAATTTGTGAAAACTTGGATGATAATCATGTATATAAATATTTATTGAATATGATTACAACTTATGAAGAGACTAAACTGTGGAGAAATAGCCTACTAAATGACCCCGACTTACCATTCTAGTAGCGGATATGGCATTATGTGTGCCTAGTTGCTAAATAATAATATTTGTACTAGTTTTATATATTTTAAGAGTCTCTATAATTAATGTTGTAATAGGATATTTAATCCAAGGTATTTAAAATCTGAAAGAGATTGAGCATAATTCTGCATTAACCAAACCTAAAAACTTCCCTTGCACAGCTGCAAGGGAAGTTTAATATTATGAAAAACTGTTCCCATCAAATCGATAATTTATTTCAAATATTTTATCTGTGTACCATTCACAAAATCCCACATCATCTGTAAATCTCAGAAACATATCAAATTATAGTTGAGATGAAGTTCTTTTACTTTTGAGCACTATATTAATTTGAGATCTACAAATTATATTTTGCCTTTCTCATTTTAAACGCAATATTCCCACCCTCTAATGTATTTACCACCGCTGTTTTTACATTTGGGTTATCAACTGAACCGATACAATTTTCTTTAATTGAACCATGCCTATCTACTTCTTGCATAACCACTATTAGTTCAGCGTCACCGAATACAGGTATATTGGCATTATGTGTTGCAAAAATAAATTGTCTGTTTAATTTATAATCCCTTAAGCCATCAACAAAATTATTTGCAATATAGGAATTATCCAGATTGTCTTCAGGCTGATCTATTATCAGAGGGTCATTATTATCTAACATTAATATATTTAGGATAGCAGTACATTGTTGTCCTTTCGAAAGTTTACTAAGTGATTTATAATTTTCTTGTTCATTTTCCACACTAGCAGTATTTAGTTTGACATCTATTACATCTAATAATTGAACTAATTCAAGTTCTAATTTTTTGGCAAGCGGAATGTTGGCTAAAATTTCTGCCTTTGCTCTTGTTAAGTTATACTCTTCAATTAGTTTGTCGCTCCCCTGATTCAAATGCCCTATAAAGGAAAATAAGGAAAACTCATCTTTATCTCTTATCCAAGTTAAACTTTTTGGGCCTAAACCTTCAATGTCAGATAGAACCTCTATTAATTCATCTCTATTTTTAGCAGCATGTATTTCAATCTGTACTTTACCTCTTAATTTGCCTTTATTTATTTTTTTTACTGCCTTTCTTAGAGAATCATAGGATTGATCTTGTGTTTTTTTAAGTTTCTCTATCAGTGTTCTTCTTTCGGAGATTATTTCTTCTAAATCTTCTTCTAATTTCTTTGATTCACTTTTAATTGGGTTTATTCTAGCAATTTCAGCTACTGTTTCTTTATATTCTAAGGCAATTTCTTGTCCGGTTTTTCCATTTAACCCCTCTAATGATTTAATTGAATTTCGTATTTCTCCATCTGATTCTTGTTTTATCACTTTCCATTCAGAGTTAATATCTTCTACACTTCTGGCAGACTCTTTAACAAGTTTTTCATACTCATCCTTTAACTCATTAAGTTTTAAATTAAAGCTTTTGAATACTTCATCAACCAGTTTAAATTTAGCATAATTTGGAGTTTTATCTAAAAATTCCCTAGAAAAAGGTAAATCTACTTCACTAAATGGAACATTATGTTGGACAATGACCTCTTGCGACTTTTTTAAATACTCCTCTTCTGTGGAAAGATGTTCTATTGTACTTAACTTATCTGCTATCCCTGCTTCTTTAAAAAATTTCACTTTTTCCTCAAGAATAGGTAACTTTGAGACTCTGGTAGATGTTTCATCTTTTTTCTCTATTATATCTACTAATTTAATCGCATTTTGTTTTAATTTCTTAATTATTTCTTCCTTTTCATTTAAGTTATCTGCCTGATTGGGAAGAAACCTATTTAGAATATTTAGTTTGGCTTCTTCATTTGCGACTAGTTCTATTATCTCATTTTGCCCATAAATCTCAATATGAGGCAGAATGTCCTTTACAGTTAGATTTGATACAGAGTCATCTATATTCTTTACTACTGTTGGATCTCCGTATCTTTTAATGACTTTATATTCTTGTCCATACCGGTGATATGACGTAACATGCAATTCAACTCTGCCATTATCTAAACCTAGATTTGATTTAATTAACTCACTAAAGTACTTTTTTGAATCATTACTTTTGGGTTCTAAGTCTAAAGCATATCTCACCAACTCTAACAGTGTAGATTTCCCAGTACCCCGGCCACCAATAGTTGTATTTAAATTCCTTGATAAATCAACAGACATGCCGTCAAGATATCCTCCAAATACCTCAATTTTATTTATACTGCTATGAAAGCGTTCATTTTGGTCATATGAAAGTTTAACTCTAGCAGTCGGGTCTTGAAAAGCCTCTTTAAAACAAGTAAAATTCAAATCTGACATTTTAACTAAGCAATATGCATTTTTCTCTAATAAATCCTCAGGCTTACAAATATCCTTTGCATTTATAAACGCAAAAGGAGTTTCTTTCTTGTACATTGGTTCTTTATTTTTTATTATATTTATATATCTTGGATCTACTTCATTTAAACTATAAGGTATTTGCGCTACTTTTAGTCTTTCATCTGTCCAGATATGATTCATCTGACCCATTTTTAATATTCCATTGTCACTAGTGATATGTGCTGCGTACCAAAAACCACCTAATTCTTCTTCAATTAATTTAGCAATATCTAAGCAAGATAAATAGCTAGGCATTACTCCATTTTCTACATCAGTTAAACCTAGCCTACCAAGATATCGGTTTAACTGATCAGGAGTTGTCTCCTCTGAAAATTGACACACTATATGTATTTTTTCGGCTGTTGCAATTTCAAACCCCGGAAACACCGTTATTCCATTTTCAGTTAACAAATTCCTCAACTTTTCAGCAGTTTGAACACTTCCGTGGTCTGCCAAACCAACTACTTTAATTTCTTCTGATAAGCAATTATTTAGGACTGATTGATTATACTCTTCTTCGCTAATTTCGTGCTCTTCACCTCTATAAGCAACATAACTATAAGGATTAACCTGTAATGCACACTTGTAAAACTCAGCAAAATTCTTCAATTTAGTAACCTCCTTCTACATTTTTTTACACCTACAATTTCCATTATATATCAAAAAAAATTGTATTTTTCGTACTCAAAGTATGTAAATGAAGAAATATTTAATTTTAGGAATAAATTAAAGGCAGCAGAGTTTATAATAACCCCACTGCCTTTTTAGGTGTTTATAAAATTGATAGTAAAGTTGAGAATGTATAAAATACATTCATTACAACCTTTCTAGCCACTCTTTATCAAGCACTACTTCAACTCTCTGCTTTACCACTATTTGTGGTACGGTTCAGCACACACGTTTTGGTAAGTACCTAAACTAAAAAGCCAATCCTCAAAAGAATAGGCAGTATATGATAAAATTTTCAATTGTGTTCTGTTCTAACTTTTAGCGTTTCATTCATACGTGTACTAGATAGTAGTCCTGCAATGAAAGGCAGTAATGCCACTAATCCAATTGCCCATGTTACACCCATTAAATCTGCTATTATACCAGCAAGTAATGCACCAAAAGCGTATCCACTATCCCTCCAAAATCTATATACTCCCATGGAAGATGCACGCCAATTAGGAGCAGCAACATCACCAATCGCTGCTTGTAAAGTTGGATAAACCATCGCAGTACCTAAACCTAATAAAATTGCTCCAATAACCCATAAGAAGAAACTGTTAACAATTAGAATAAACCAAAGTGCTATGGCTTGTGTCCACATGCCATAGGTAATTAGTTTTTTTCTTCCGATCTTATCACTTAGTACTCCAGTAAATAATTGAAAGAATCCCCAAGCAGCGGGATACAGCGCAACAATTGTTCCTATTTGGCTGACACTTAAACCAACAGTAGTAAAATAGATTGGGAAGAGCCCCCACGCCATTCCGTCTTTTAGGTTTGTAGATAAACCAGAGAAACTAATCGTGGAAAGATTTTTGTCTTTCCATGTTGTTAAGTTAAAGACCTCTTTCGATGAGATATCTTTATTGGCTTCAGTGATTGTTGAATTATTTTGAATTTGAACTTTCAAATGCTGCCCTGTGTCTTTCACAATCAACGTTAGTAATATCCCAACAATGACAATTCCAATTCCGATATAAAATGGGTCTGGTCTTAATGAAGAAGACGAAGCCACATAGCCTGAAACTGCTGCTAACAATGCCACACCAGAATAACCTGCAAATTCATTTAATCCTACTGCAGTTCCTCTTTGGTTAGCCTTAGAGAGATCTATTTTCATATTGACAGTCATAGACCATGTTAAACCTTGATTAATACCTAAGAGTATATTTGCAAAGACGATAACCCACCAAGCATGAGCAAAAATTATTAAAATAGGTACAAATAAACCAATTATCCAACCTATTAATAGCACTCTTTTTCGACTAAATCTATCTGCTATTTGCCCTGCAAAATAATTTACAATCGCTTTGGAAAAGCCAAAACTAATAATAAACGATAATGCAGCACTTGTAGAGGCTAAACCAAACTGTTCTTCGCCTAAGATTGGCAGAACTGTTCGTTCTATTCCAACCATCGATCCGACAAATAGATTTGTTACTACTAACAATAGAAATTGAAAAAGATTTTCCCTTATACCAATTTTAGGTTGATTCATCCCTTTCACCTCCAATTTAAGAAAGCCTGAAATAATATCAGGCTTCCCTTCACTCTTATTTTCCTTGATTTGTTTTTCTCATTTTCGTAAAGTTCTCAGGTTGTGGTGGAACCTCTTTGGTCATAAAATCTACAAACTCTGCTTTTTCACCTTTTTGTAAGGCAAGATTAAATCGTCTTTCAAAACCTATTGTTGAAGAAGGCTTTCCACTCAATCCACGACCACATACTGACCCAGAAAATGCCCCCGGATATACTTCAATATGGTCTTCTAATTCCATGATTTTTTGTAAACTGTTATACAGGTTATTTGCTCCTTCCTCTATAGATGAGGCTAACTCTGTACGTCCAGCATCTCCAACCATCAACGTATGGCCTGTAAGAACAAACCATGGTTCTTCTCCACGTCTTGTGTCAGTTACAACAATAGAAATGTGTTCAGGCGTATGACCGGGTGTATGCAAGAATGTTAACTTTGTATTCCCAGCCATTAATTCCTCTCCATCTTCTACAGGTGTAAAATCATATGTGGTGTCTGCAGAACTATGAAGGACATACTTCGCACCTGTTTTATCTGCTAATTTTCTAGCACCTGATACATGGTCTGCATGTAAGTGTGTATCAATTACATAAACAATATTCAATCCTAAGTCTTTTGCTTCTTTAATGTAAAAATCCACCTCTTCTTCTAATGGATCAACAACAACTCCTTGAGAAAGGCTTCCACAACCAAATAAATAAGATGCCGCAACTGGATTCATGTGTAAATATTGACGAAATAACATAACTAAAACCTCCTATTTTAATGTTGTAATTGTTTCCATTCATTTATCCCTGATTCAAGCAATGAAGCATTGTATCCTTTTGAACGTAAAAACTCTACTGCTTCCGTGGCGTAAACACAATATGGTCCACGACAATATGCAACAACTTCTTTGTCTTTTGGCAATAAATCAAGTTGTTCTTCTATTTCAGAAATTGGGATTGAGATTGCACTTGGAAGGTGGTCGTTCAAATATTCATCACTTGGTCTGACATCAATTAGAGTAATAGAACCCTCTTCCACCTTTTTTATTAATTCACCAATCTGAATAGTATCTAACTCATTATTCTTTAAAATAAAGTCGTTCCTTACATAGTTAATCTCAGCAATTCGGTCTTCTGCAGTACTTCTTAAAGCCAAGACTAAGTTCAATACTTTGTTACAGGCTAATTGATAAATAACATAATTTTTCTCTTTAGCGAACGAAACTAACTTTGCATCAAGTAAGGTCTGTAAGTGCTTTGAAGTGTTCGCTATACTCATCTTTGTTTCAAGTGCCAATAATTCAACCGATTTAGGACCCTGAGTTAACAAATCTAACAATTCAATTCTTTTAGGACTAGATAAAGTTTTACCTATACGAGCAAATTCCCCATATATAAAGTCTTTAAATTCTCTAGAATTCAAAGTGTTCTCACCTCCCTCAGAATTTAATTCAACTATTCAACTGATTAGTTGAATAATAACACAATTTTTTTAGGTTGTAAATATAAAAATAAGCATGCCCATAGAATATCCATTAGACATGCTTTTTATTATTAAAGTATTTTCTTTAATCGAGTTATTACTAAATCGATTTCAGTTTTTGTCGTCTTCCTACCTAAACTAAATCTAACTGCCCCCATTCCAATATATTCTGGTACTTTCATTTCTTTTAAAACAGGTGATAACTCAATATTTCCAGAATGACATGCAGATCCAGTAGAAGCGGCGAGTTCAGGAATTTTCTCCAATATTTCTTGGCCTACTTTATTAATAAAACTTACATTCAAAGTATTAGGTAGCCTTTCTATAGGATCACCATTTAAGACAATTTGTTCATCGAATTCCTCTTTTAATCTATTCCAAAAATAACTAGTCAGGCTTTTTAAATCATCTGTAATTAGTTGTATTTTAGATAACTCACATGCTTTACCTAGTCCAATGGCAAGCAATGTATTTTCAGTCCCTGCCCTTAATCCAAACTCATGCCCAGCCCCATGTATTAGTGGCTCAAGTTCGATTCCATTTTTTATATATAGTGCTCCGATGCCTTTTGGGGCATAAATTTTGTGTCCAGCAATCGTCAGCAAATCAACATTTAATTCTTCAATATCTATTGGAACCTTACCTACAGATTGAGAAGCATCTGTATGAAAAGCAATTTTATACCTGTCAGCAATTTCTCCAATCTCTTTAATGGGTTGTAAAGTCCCCACTTCATTGTTGGAGTGCATAATTGTAATTAGAATTGTGTCTTCCCTAATAGCCTTTTCAATTTCTTCTAGTGAAACTTTTCCATATTGATCAACACCTACATATGTTACTTCTGCTCCTAATTGCTCTAGGAATTTACAAGGATTCAATATAGCAGGGTGTTCTATTTTAGAAGTAATGATATGGTTACCTCTACATTTGTTTTTGTAGTAATAACCTTTTAAAGCAAAATTGTTAGATTCACTACCACCACTAGTAAAAATAATTTCTTTAGGTGAACAAGAAATTAAATTTGCAACTTGTTCTCTTGCCTTATTCAGTAATTCTTTAACTGGTTTATCAGACCAATGTAATGCAGATGGGTTTCCATAGTAATCCTCTAATAAAGGTTTCATCGCATTTATCACTTCAGGTGCTACTGGGGTACTGGCATTGTAATCAAGATATATTTTTTTATCCACCTAATTCACTTCCTTTATAAATTAAAATTTTGTCTATTTGCTTTTTATTTTTATAAATATTCATTATTCTTTTATTTAAGTATAATAAAAGAAAGCATAGTAATCTTGTACCATGCTTTCTTTTTCTTAACTATCATTATAATAAGGTTATATTTTTTCAAGCCACACATCATTTATGACTATTTCTACTCTCTGTTTTACCACTATTTGTGATACGGTTCCCCTTGTATAAAATAAAAGTTATATTAGTGGTTTTACAGTAGTAAAGATAAAAGTACCCTTTAGAGGAGAATATTACGTATTATAAGCGGTTAATATAGACTTCCATACCAATACTCTTAATCATGTTCAAAAGTAATTCTAGAGCCGTTTAAAGACTTATTACTAATGGAATTAAATTCTTAAATAATGCAAAAAAGACAGGTTATTCACCTGTCTTATCTTTTACGATAATAGTATTTAGTAATTTGTGTGTTTAAAGATGGTACCGGTGGTCGGGGTCGAACCTACACTCCAGAAGGAACACGATTTTGAGTCGTACCGCGTCTCCCATTCCCACCACACTCTTCTATTAAAAAAAATTATTTTAAAATTAACTCAGCAACCGATTCCACATGCGCCGTATGCGGAAACATATCCACCGGCTGCAAGTTCTCCACTTTATAATCTTTAGACAAGAACTGTATATCCTTCGCCAACGTAGACGGATTACAAGAAACATAAACTACTTTCTTCGGCTTCACCTGTAAAATAGTTTGAAGCAGTTTGTCATCACACCCCGTACGCGGTGGATCTACTACCACTACATCTGGTTTCCATCCTTCTTTTACCCATTTTGGCATCCATTTTTCTGCTTTGCCTGCGACGTAGGTCATGTTTGTGTAGCCGTGGCGTTTTGCGTTCTTTTTGGCGTCTTCGATTGATTCTGGGATGACGTCCATGCCGCGGACTTCTTTGGCGTCACGAGCTAGCCAGAGTCCGATTGTTCCGACTCCGCAGTAGGCATCGACTATTTTTTCTTCACCAGTAAGGGCGGCTGCTTTTTTTACTTCGTCGTAAAGCTTTACTGTTTGGACAGGGTTGAGCTGGAAGAAGGCACGTGCACTAAGTTCGAATGATATGTCGCCTAGTGTTTCTTGGATGACTTCTTCTCCACTTAAATGAATCGTTTCCTCGCCGAAAATGAGCGACGTTTTTTGACCGTTTATGTTTTGTAAAATGCTTTTTACTTTCGGTAATCGCTTTTTAATTTCTTCTACGATGAGCGTTTTACGTGGTATGTCCGCCTGTGAAGTAATGAGCACCACTTGAATTTCACCAGATTGGAAGCCAACTCTCGTCATAATCGTGCGGACAATTCCTTTTCGTTTCCGTTCGTTATATACGGACACATTAAAATCTTGGAGGATTTGCTTGACCGTGTTCGTTACTTCGGTCGTATCTCGATGTTGAATTAAACATTCCGAGATATTTATTAGTCGATGCGAACTCTCTCCATATAGGCCAGCAATGATTTTTTCTTTATCTTTACCTACTTGGAATTGACTTTTGTTACGGTAGTACCAAGGGTCTTCCATGCCAATCGTTTTTTCGATCTTCAGTTTATTAACGTTTAGTTTCGTATGGCGCTCTAACGCTTGAATTAGAATATCGCGTTTATGGTCTAATTGTGCGCGATAGTCCATATGCTGGAGCTGGCAGCCGCCGCATAATTCGTAAACGGGACAAGGTGGTGCAATGCGGTGCGGTGATTTTTTTCGTATTTTTTTCACTTTCGCTTCGGCAAAATTACGTTGAATGTTCGTTGCCTCTGCTACTACTTCTTCACCTGGAAGTGCTCCTTTTACGAACACGACTGACTTTTTGAAGTAGCCTACTCCTTCCCCGTTAATGCCGAGGCGTTTTATCGTAATTGGAAAGGTTTGTCCTACTTCCAATTGAACGTTTGATTGAACTTGTTTTTGTTGTTGCTTTTGCTGTTTCATATGTTCCTCCGAAATCTTTATTCAATGCTGCGCCATAAGTAGAGAGATGCATAGCTTAAGTATGGCTCCCATTCTTTTGACCATTTTTCCATTTCTTCTTTGGACGGCTTTGCTGGAAGATTGAATAATTTTTTTAATGCATTTTGTATACCGATATCAGCTATCGGAAAAAGATTTGGTCGCCCAAGTGCAAACAATAACACATTTTGCACAGTCCACGGCCCGATTCCTCTTACTTTTATTAGTTCTTTTAAAATTTCTTCATCTGTTTGATGTTCGATATTCTCTACATTTAGTTTTCCTTCCGCAATCAATCTTGATGTATCGATTACATATTCCGCTTTTCTTCTACTAAATTGCAGAGAAGTTAACGCTTCATAATCTAACTCGGCAATTGTTTCTGGAAGCGGGTAAAACCATACTCCGTCTCGTTGAAAGCCAAACTGTTGCACAAATCGCTCTGTTAACGTATGGGCAAATTTTAAATTTAACTGTTGGTGAATGATACATTTCATGATACAACCGTACATATTGAATTCTAAAACAATCGGAGTTCCTTCATGCTCTTTGAATATTGGAGCTAGATTCGTTTGCAAAAAATGCTGCTGAACCGTGTTAACGAGCGATCCCAATGGAAAATCCTTGCGATACGTTCCTTTATGGTTGAAGACATTTCTTTTTCACTACTCACTTCAAAAGCTGGATGTTCAGTAGTCCCAACCGCTCTAACCGTCACAACTACCGGCTCGCCTCTATCATACATCGGCACACGAATTATTCTCGCTTCCTTATCGACCGCATGTAACGGGTCCATCGAAAGCCGATCTAACACTCGATTAAATTCGTAAGGTCCTTCTATTTTTACTTCATAACTGTACATAGAAAATTCCCCTATTCTCCTTTACGTCTTCCCCCATTATAACGATTACCGTTCCCTCCTGACAAATATACGTTACGCCTCAAGTCTTATAAAAAATAATACTGAAGAGTATAGGATTAGGAAACGTTTTACCATACACTAGAAATAGATAATACGAATGGAGTTGGGGTCACAATGAAATATTTAGGAATGGGGTTATTTTTACTCATTGCCCTTTTTACTATTTACAATTTAATTATTAATGCAAGTTGGTCTTTTGGGAATAGCAAATCGGATGAGGTTGCCGTAACGGATTCCATCAATACGATTACGATAGAGGGTTCAAGCTCCAGTATCGAAGTTGTCACAGAAGACCGAAGTAGTGTCAAAGCAAAACTTGAAGGTAAAGGTGACGTGCTTGTTGAGAAGAAAGGAAAAACAATTGCTGTGGAATACAAACCGCCAACGTTTCGGTTTTTCTCTTTTGGTCGCCAAAAGATAACAGTTTATATTCCAGAGTCGTTTAATAAAACGATGGAGTTTGATATCGGTTCAGGGAATGTGAACTTTGAAGGAAGTGCAAGTAACCCAATTGTTTTAGAAGAGTTACAATTAGATATTCGTTCTGGAAATGCCAAGCTCGAGCATATTCAAGCAAAAATGTTGGAAAGCGATGTTTCTTCCGGAAACGTAACGATTCGCAATGTAACAGTAGAAGACGGAAGCTTTGACGTTCGTTCAGGAAACACGACGATTCGAAATATAGTGGGGTCCTTTGATGCAAATGTATCGTCTGGAAATTTACAAGTATCTGTGGATGAGCTTACTGGTGATGTCAAAATGCAAGTAAGTTCCGGTAGAGCAACTCTTCAATTACCGAAAGATGCAGACTTTACGCTGAACGGTTCGATTAGTAGTGGCCATATTAATACAGGTTTCCCTTTTGATCAAATAGATGAGGACCGTCGCTCTGTGGAAGCTTCTCACGGTAATGGAACACATTCGATTGAACTGAAGGTTTCGAGTGGAAGCATTAAAGTTCATTGATAGAAAACTTGTAACTTTTTCCTGCCCACCTACGTCCAATGAAAAAAAGAGAGGTGGGCATTTTTATGAAAAAATTAGTAGTCCTTATCGTTTTTCTTATACTCGTTGGATGTTCGTCTGGGATTTCTCCTGTTGATGAAAGTATTGATGAAGTTGATTCACCTAAATACCCAGGTAGTGTGATTGTAAATGAAGTGACATATCCGATGGAACCCGGGGGCTATAGGTGGGAGAGAAAAACTTTGAGCGGTACAGAAGTCGTTATGACAGATGCAGCGTCTCCCAACCAAATTGCAGAAAGCATGGAACCTATTCAAGTGAAAAAAGGAGAAACGGTTTCTTTTCAATTTGAAAAGGAAGAGGCAAATTTAACCGTATATCTTTGGTCAGAGACGGAGAGGTTAAATGAAGTAGAGCTAACGGATAATACTTTTCATATCCCTGATGAAACTGGGTACTATATTTATGAAGTAGTGGCACAGTGGAAAAATGGTGAAGTTTCGTATACATTTACTTGCGAAGTAAAGGACTGACGTGTTTGTCAGTCCTCACTGTTAATTTTGAATTAGCATTAACGGATCAGGTATTGTTGTGGGTTCATTTAACTCGTCTAGGCTTTTAAATTCATACCCTTCTTTTCGAAGATCATCAATGACTTTACCTAATGCTTCGGCGTTATCTTTAGAAACCGTATGGAGTAAAATAATCGCTCCAGGATGGATTTGCTTCATAATATTGTCATACGCGTACTTCCATCCTTTTTGTTGATCCGTTTTCCAATCAACAAAAGCTAGCGACCAAAAAATGTGTTGATATCCTTCGTCTTTAGCGATTGCCATCGTACGTTCACTAAAAATGCCTCTTGGTGGTCGAACGTAACGCATTTCTTTAATTCCAGTAATTTTTTCATACTCATCTTTTACCATTTGTAACTCTTTTTTCACCCGAACGTCATTCGCTGTCGTTAAATCAGGGTGATGCCATGAGTGATTGCCAACAATATGCCCTTCTCTCGCCATACGACGAACTAATTCTGGTTGGTCTTTTAAATAATAACCTGTTACAAAAAACGTTGCCGGTACTTTCTTTTCCTTTAACACATCAAGCACTTGCGACGTATACCCATTTTCATAACCGTTATCAAACGTTAAATAAATCTCTTTCTTCGATGTATCCCCTAAATATTTCGCACCATATTTCTTCAAAAGTTCATTATATTGTTTCCCAGCATCAGGCGGCTCGTGATTTTGACTTCGTTTGAACCCCCAATGAATGGACGTATTCGAATAAGCTGTTGCAGCAGTAATATTAGGAAGAAAAGTTGATAAAAACAAACAGCTGATCAAAAGGAAACCTAACATCCCTTTCCGCATGTTCATTCCTCCTTTACATTTATTTTATCTACCTCTAGTTTCCGTTACCAATGTTTCATAAATACTCTGCAGTGTTTTCCATTTTTGTGGGACACGGGGATGGGACAAGGGGACAGGTCCCTCGTCCACACATTTACTGGAAATTTTATAATTATTTGTCATATCAGATGCCTGAAATCATTATCATAATGACCAAAAACTCGCTAAATTTTGGCGAGTTTTTCTTTTCAATAGATAGACCTAATCATCAAAATTTTCAATACAATATATGGAAACCGTGATACAATGAGGTTAATTAAACATTATTTAATGTCATCATACTTGTCAGTAAAGCTATATGTATGGGGAGAATCTTATAATGCTAATGATCGAAAGAAATATAAAGGGTAAATCATATAAACAATTAATAGACATTTTATCAACGAATTGTAATCGTTTTGCATTTGTAGAAAACAGACAGATGATGGATATTGAAGAAGATCGTCTTACATATATTGATACATTAATTTCCGATATCGCTGAACATCTAATCGAAAGAAAAATTCAACAAGAATGGGAAACAACAAAGCTTCGTGAGGACACAGCATATGTTTATTATTTTTATTTAAATAATGCGACAAAGCTATTCTTAAAAGAACGTAGCAATTCTGTTTTCGATTGGCTTAACCCTGAATTACCCGAAGACTTAATGTTTTATCATAACGAGAAATGTTTAT
>NZ_CP018866.1:7500-10000 GCF_002250055.1 Sutcliffiella cohnii | reverse complement strand
CCTATCAACCTGATCATCTTTCAGGGATCTTACTAGCTTGCGCTAAAGGAAATCTCATCTTGAGGGGGGCTTCATGCTTAGATGCTTTCAGCACTTATCCCGTCCGCACGTAGCTACCCAGCTATGCCTTTGGCAAGACAACTGGTACACCAGCGGTGCGTCCATCCCGGTCCTCTCGTACTAAGGACAGCTCCTCTCAAATTTCCTACGCCCACGACGGATAGGGACCGAACTGTCTCACGACGTTCTGAACCCAGCTCGCGTACCGCTTTAATGGGCGAACAGCCCAACCCTTGGGACCGACTACAGCCCCAGGATGCGATGAGCCGACATCGAGGTGCCAAACCTCCCCGTCGATGTGGACTCTTGGGGGAGATAAGCCTGTTATCCCCGGGGTAGCTTTTATCCGTTGAGCGATGGCCCTTCCATGCGGAACCACCGGATCACTAAGCCCGACTTTCGTCCCTGCTCGACTTGTAGGTCTCGCAGTCAAGCTCCCTTGTGCCTTTACACTCTACGAATGATTTCCAACCATTCTGAGGGAACCTTTGGGCGCCTCCGTTACTCTTTAGGAGGCGACCGCCCCAGTCAAACTGCCCACCTGACACTGTCTCCCGAGCCGATAAGGCTCGCGGGTTAGAATTTCAATACAGCCAGGGTAGTATCCCACCGACGCCTCCACCGAAGCTAGCGCTCCGGCTTCTCAGGCTCCTACCTATCCTGTACAAGCTGTACCAAAATTCAATATCAGGCTACAGTAAAGCTCCACGGGGTCTTTCCGTCCTGTCGCGGGTAACCTGCATCTTCACAGGTACTATAATTTCACCGAGTCTCTGGTTGAGACAGTGCCCAGATCGTTACGCCTTTCGTGCGGGTCGGAACTTACCCGACAAGGAATTTCGCTACCTTAGGACCGTTATAGTTACGGCCGCCGTTTACTGGGGCTTCGGTTCAAAGCTTCGCGCCGAGGCGCTAACCTTTCCCCTTAACCTTCCAGCACCGGGCAGGCGTCAGCCCCTATACTTCGCCTTACGGCTTCGCAGAGACCTGTGTTTTTGCTAAACAGTCGCCTGGGCCTATTCACTGCGGCTCTCTCGGGCTTTAACACCCTAACAGAGCACCCCTTCTCCCGAAGTTACGGGGTCATTTTGCCGAGTTCCTTAACCAGAGTTCTCTCGCTCACCTTAGGATTCTCTCCTCGCCTACCTGTGTCGGTTTGCGGTACGGGCACCATATTCCTCGCTAGAAGCTTTTCTTGGCAGTGTGGAATCAGGAACTTCGGTACTATATTTCCCTCGCCATCACAGCTCAGCCTTTAGGATAAGCGGATTTGCCTACTTATCCAGCCTAACTGCTTGGACGCGCATATCCAACAGCGCGCTTACCCTATCCTCCTGCGTCCCTCCATCGCTCAAACGGAATGAGGTGGTACAGGAATATCAACCTGTTATCCATCGCCTACGCCTTTCGGCCTCGGCTTAGGTCCCGACTAACCCTGAGCGGACGAGCCTTCCTCAGGAAACCTTAGGCATTCGGTGGAAGGGATTCTCACCCTTCTTTCGCTACTCATACCGGCATTCTCACTTCTAAGCGCTCCACCAGTCCTTACGGTCTAGCTTCAACGCCCTTAGAACGCTCTCCTACCACTGTTCGTAAGAACAGTCCGCAGCTTCGGTGATACGTTTAGCCCCGGTACATTTTCGGCGCAGAGTCACTCGACCAGTGAGCTATTACGCACTCTTTAAATGGTGGCTGCTTCTAAGCCAACATCCTGGTTGTCTAAGCAACTCCACATCCTTTTCCACTTAACGTATACTTTGGGACCTTAGCTGGCGGTCTGGGCTGTTTCCCTCTTGACTACGGATCTTATCACTCGCAGTCTGACTCCTGAGAAACAAGTCTTTGGCATTCGGAGTTTGACTGAATTCGGTAATCCGATGAGGACCCCTAGTCCAATCAGTGCTCTACCTCCAAGACTCTTTACTCAAGGCTAGCCCTAAAGCTATTTCGGAGAGAACCAGCTATCTCCAGGTTCGATTGGAATTTCTCCGCTACCCACACCTCATCCCCGCACTTTTCAACGTGCGTGGGTTCGGGCCTCCATTCAGTGTTACCTGAACTTCACCCTGGACATGGGTAGATCACCTGGTTTCGGGTCTACGACCACGTACTATGACGCCCTATTCAGACTCGCTTTCGCTACGGCTCCGTCTCATCAACTTAACCTTGCACGTAATCGTAACTCGCCGGTTCATTCTACAAAAGGCACGCTATCACCCATTAACGGGCTCTAACTACTTGTAGGCACACGGTTTCAGGATCTTTTCACTCCCCTTCCGGGGTGCTTTTCACCTTTCCCTCACGGTACTGGTTCACTATCGGTCACTAGGGAGTATTTAGCCTTGGGAGATGGTCCTCCCAGCTTCCGACGGGATTTCTCGTGTCCCGCCGTACTCAGGATCCACTCAAGAGAGAACGAGGTTTCAACTACAGGGTTTTT
>NZ_CP018866.1:0-2500 GCF_002250055.1 Sutcliffiella cohnii | reverse complement strand
CTTAACCTTGCACGTAATCGTAACTCGCCGGTTCATTCTACAAAAGGCACGCTATCACCCATTAACGGGCTCTAACTACTTGTAGGCACACGGTTTCAGGATCTTTTCACTCCCCTTCCGGGGTGCTTTTCACCTTTCCCTCACGGTACTGGTTCACTATCGGTCACTAGGGAGTATTTAGCCTTGGGAGATGGTCCTCCCAGCTTCCGACGGGATTTCTCGTGTCCCGCCGTACTCAGGATCCACTCAAGAGAGAACGAGGTTTCAACTACAGGGTTTTTACCTTCTATGACAGACCTTTCCAGGTCGCTTCGTTTACCCCGTTCTTTTGTAACTCCGTATAGAGTGTCCTACAACCCCAAGAGGCAAGCCTCTTGGTTTGGGCTAATTCCGTTTCGCTCGCCGCTACTCAGGAAATCGCGTTTGCTTTCTCTTCCTCCGGGTACTTAGATGTTTCAGTTCCCCGGGTCTGCCTTCCATACCCTATGTATTCAGGTAAGGATACTACTCCATTACGAGCAGTGGGTTTCCCCATTCGGAAATCTCTGGATCAAAGCTTACTTACAGCTCCCCAAAGCATATCGGTGTTAGTCCCGTCCTTCATCGGCTCCTAGTGCCAAGGCATCCACCGTGCGCCCTTAATAACTTAACCATGTGCTAATTAAATTAGCGGTTTTTCGATAACAGCGAATTGTTATCATTAGAAAATTACTAAGATGAACGATACTTGTGAATGTATCTTGATTACTTATATTATCTAGTTTCAAAGAACATATTTAATAGAGAGAATGCTCTCTCAAAACTAAACAAACAATGAGCGTGATTTTCCTTAGAAAGGAGGTGATCCAGCCGCACCTTCCGATACGGCTACCTTGTTACGACTTCACCCCAATCATCTGTCCCACCTTAGGCGGCTGGCTCCAAAAGGTTACCCCACCGACTTCGGGTGTTACAAACTCTCGTGGTGTGACGGGCGGTGTGTACAAGGCCGGGAACGTATTCACCGCGGCATGCTGATCCGCGATTACTAGCGATTCCGGCTTCATGTAGGCGAGTTGCAGCCTACAATCCGAACTGAGAACGGTTTTATGGGATTGGCTCGACCTCGCGGTTTTGCTGCCCTTTGTACCGTCCATTGTAGCACGTGTGTAGCCCAGGTCATAAGGGCATGATGATTTGACGTCATCCCCACCTTCCTCCGGTTTGTCACCGGCAGTCTCCTTAGAGTGCCAACTAAATGCTGGCAACTAAGAACAAGGGTTGCGCTCGTTGCGGGACTTAACCCAACATCTCACGACACGAGCTGACGACAACCATGCACCACCTGTCACTCTGTCCCCGAAGGGGAACGCTCTATCTCTAGAGGTGGCAGAGGATGTCAAGACCTGGTAAGGTTCTTCGCGTTGCTTCGAATTAAACCACATGCTCCACCGCTTGTGCGGGCCCCCGTCAATTCCTTTGAGTTTCAGTCTTGCGACCGTACTCCCCAGGCGGAGTGCTTAATGCGTTAGCTGCAGCACTAAAGGGCGGAAACCCTCTAACACTTAGCACTCATCGTTTACGGCGTGGACTACCAGGGTATCTAATCCTGTTTGCTCCCCACGCTTTCGCGCCTCAGCGTCAGTTACAGACCAGAGAGTCGCCTTCGCCACTGGTGTTCCTCCACATCTCTACGCATTTCACCGCTACACGTGGAATTCCACTCTCCTCTTCTGCACTCAAGTCTCCCAGTTTCCAATGACCCTCCACGGTTGAGCCGTGGGCTTTCACATCAGACTTAAGAAACCGCCTGCGCGCGCTTTACGCCCAATAATTCCGGACAACGCTTGCCACCTACGTATTACCGCGGCTGCTGGCACGTAGTTAGCCGTGGCTTTCTGGTTAGGTACCGTCAAGGTGCGAGCAGTTACTCTCGCACTTGTTCTTTCCCTAACACAGAGCTTTACGACCCGAAGGTCTTCATCGCTCACGCGGCGTTGCTCCATCAGACTTTCGTCCATTGTGGAAGATTCCCTACTGCTGCCTCCCGTAGGAGTCTGGGCCGTGTCTCAGTCCCAGTGTGGCCGATCACCCTCTCAGGTCGGCTACGCATCGTTGCCTTGGTGAGCCGTTACCTCACCAACTAGCTAATGCGCCGCGGGCCCATCTGTAAGTGTTAGCCGAAACCACTTTCAATATAGTACCAGGAGGTACTATATATTATCCGGTATTAGCTCCGGTTTCCCGAAGTTATCCCAGTCTTACAGGCAGGTTGCCCACGTGTTACTCACCCGTCCGCCGCTAACTTCTTTAAAGCAAGCTCTAAAGAAGTTCGCTCGACTTGCATGTATTAGGCACGCCGCCAGCGTTCGTCCTGAGCCAGGATCAAACTCTCCGTAGAGTATTTGATTGCTCAAAATGTTGCTGACTTATCGTCAATTTATTGTTTTGTCGATTTTAAAAACCGACTTGCACGCTATTGTTTTGTTTAGTTTTCAAAGAACATTTTAACGCGTCGCTC